>NZ_JBFBAZ010000188.1:0-12685 GCF_040682475.1 Hamadaea sp. NPDC051192 | reverse complement strand
CCCGGTCCGGCACCCTGGGCACCACATCGACGCGAACCCCATCAGGTTGTCCCCGCCGGTGTAGACCAGCCGCGACCCGCGCCGCCCTCCACCCTCCAGAAGGAGCATCGGATGACCACCACCCGCACCATGCCCGACCCCGCAGCGGTCGGCGAGCGAGCTGCCGAGATCCTCAACCTCATCAAGGGTGACGAGGCCTACGGGCGACTCAGCGACTCGTCCAAGAAGTACGTCGACTGCTGGGCGACCTTCACCGGCTACCCGGTTGTCGCCCAGTGGAACCTCGAAGCGGACAAGGCCGCCCTGTTCGACGAGGCCATGAAGGCCCTGAGCCTCAAAGCCGCCGTCCACGGGCTCACCGGCGACGAGAGCACCGCCGAGTTGCTGATCTCGCTGCCGGTCGACGAGATGACCCACGCGGTCCTTGCCCAGCACAACCTCGTGACCGCGCTCCAGGTTCGCATCGGCGTGCTGCTGCCGCACATGACCGACCTCGAAGAGTTCGGCTGGGAACCCGGGGACTACACCTCCCAGTGCTACGCCGCCGCGGGCTGGGGCAACATGCCCGACCGCTACTGGATCGGGACCGTCGAAGCCAGGCGCCGCCTGGCGTTCCTCGACCAGGCTTACGCCAACGTCGGCATCAAGGGCCTGGGCCGCGAACACGACTTCACCTTCGCCGACACCGGCGGCACTCTCGTTGCCGTCTAGCGTCCGGCCAGCTCGTGGGACATGACCCGGCGCATCGCCGCCACTACGTCCCGTGAACCGAACCGCTGCGACGCGATGGCCTCTGCCTCGTACAAGGTGGAGGCCATCCGCTCCGGTGAAGCGCACCGCAGCAATGCGACGAGCCACGCCTCAAGCAGCGTCGGATCATCCGGCAACTCAAGATCCGCAGCGCTCGGGACCGGCGCCGGGGTAGCACTCGGCGGCAACGGCACGCCAGCGCTGGCATACAGCGCGGGCGGCAAGCCGACGCGGTAGGGGTGAACACACGTCGGTGCGCCCGTCACCACATTGGCTCGCCACCCCCGGTCACGGTCATACCGGTTGTCGGCACCAGGCCGGTCCACCACGTCGAACGCACCGAAACGCAACAGCTGAGCTGGGCACACCTCACAGGTCGCCGCCTGGACCTCCTCCGGAGGCAGGAACAGCTCATCGAGCGCCATAACCGCAAGCCTAGAGGGAGGGTCGTACGGTGAGCCACCTGCGCAGACCGCGACACCCGGTCGTGGAACGAGCCCTGCGGCTGTCGCGGCACTACTGCGCGGGCAACATCATCGACGATGCGCCCGCGTTCGCCCACGCCTGCAAGGTCGCGGTGATGCTCGCCCGGTACGTCCCAGACGCGACGCCCGAGATGATCGCCGCCGCGCTCCTTCACGACGCACCCGAGTTCGTCTCACCCAGCGTCAACCTTGACAACGTGCTCAAACACGCCATCGGAGATGGCGTGGCACCCCTGGTCAACGCCATCCACACCGAACACGCCGCCATGATGTCCGGCGCCGCGCCACGCGTTCCCGGTCAGCCAGTCACCCAGATCATGGCCGCCGACAAAGTCGTGGCCTTCAGCGCGCTCGTCAGGCGCGCCGGCCGGGCACCGGATGAGTGCGAGTTCTGGGCCAAGCGCACGGCCCTGCAGAGTCTGTTCCCCTGGTTCGAGCAGTGGTGCGAGATGGCCGCGCCGCAGCTCCCCGAGTCCCTGCACACCGCAGTCAGCCTGGCCCTTGCCAGGCTCGAAACGGCCGCGGTTGCACGACCGCAACCAGCCTCACCAACTCCGGGCGGCAGCAACGTCACCCCGTTGCCGGCGCCCGGTTAGACCGGCCCCGGGCGTACAGCCTTTCCTCGACAGTTCGGCTATACCGCCCGGGGCCCTATCAGACCTGCGCTGGCCCGGCACCGGTCGCCCTCGACGGTTGTGCGGACGGGAGCTGCCCTCTCAAGTGGAAGCCGGGACTGGCTCACGGTGTGTTTGGGTCCTCCGACATTCGGAGCGGCAGTTCGCTGACGACTGCTGCGATCAATGCCGTGGTGGCGTCGTCGCCGAACCAATCCGGCAGTGCCAGGGGGAGTCCTCGAAGCAGATCGTCGAGCATGACCCGGGGGCCCTTCCATGCCTGCAACGCCGGGCTAGTCAGCCGCAGTCGATCCACGTAGCCGGCCAGGAAGCCCATCAGGTCGGCGCGGTGGTCGCGCCAGAGCGCGGCTGCCGCAACGCCAAACGAATGGCCTGGATGGACGGGCGTCCCCGGCGTGTAGGACCCGCAGTTCGCCGTGAGCAGCCAGTCCGCCTCGGCGTTGAGCAAGCCGCGAATCGCCAGGTCGAATAATTCGGCCGACACGTCATACCGTTTCACGCGTCTCCCTTCGGTCCGGCCGTTCCATCATTGGTGTCGGCGCATCTGCTGGCCTGGTCGCCCCGCCATCTTGCCCCGCCCATTTCGCCGCGTACAGCACCCTTCAGCACATCGAGCCGAACACCTGTTCGATAATGTGGGCGTGGAGGGGATGACGTCAGCGGAACAGTTGGCCCGGGCGATCGAACGAGGGGCGCGCCCACCAGCGGTCACTATTCATCTGCCCGCCGACAGCGCGCATGGGGTCCTGCTGTGCTGGGGGAGTCACCCGGCCGCAGGATGGATCGGGGGAGTGGCCTTGCTGCGCACCGAACGTCACCACCGGGCGCTCATCACCATGTGGGTGCCGTCCTACCTGCTGCAACCCAGTCCAACGATGAACTACAGCCGGGTGCCCCGCGTGCAGCTGACCGGTGCCGCAGATCAGTGGCCCTCGCTGCCACCGTTCTATCCTGGTGCAGCCGACGAGTGGCGCAGCCGCCACCGACACGAGATCTTCCGCCCAGTTCGGTAGCTCCCAACCGATGACCTCAGACCGAGGCGGTCAGTGTTCGGGTTACCAGCCGTGTGCGATTGCGAGCGCGAATTGGCTTGGCGTAGGTCGTCGGTGGTGTCGCCGGGGCGACGCCTGGGCCACAGCTGGCGCCTGCTGGCCGTCATGTCGCGATGTTCCGCCCGGAGGAGAGCTTTCGGAAGAGGGACTGCCAGCGGCTGGTTGATTCGCTACCTTCTGCTCCGGGATCGCGTTCACCGGAACGCCATGGAGCGGTGCTTGGTCGATGCAGAAGCCTGGATCGTCGCGAAGAGGGCAGACTCAGGGATTCCCCCTTGGTTATCCCCACTCGGGCTCTTCCCCTGATGCTTCGCACCCGCCAGCAGTTCCAGCCCGCCGACCTGAGGTCGGCAGGCTCTGCCAATAGTCGCCGCCCGGTGATCGGCCGGGCTGCGGCGCGCCCACGTCGCGCAGCTATACGAGGGGCCTGGTTGTTGGCTCGCCTGCCGGCGGGCGTGGAGGCCAGGCAAGGAACTCCACGGTGAGCGTTCGGCCGCTCAGCACCGCACCCACGTGCGTGGGTGGGCTGCTCAACGGCTGGACGGCTACGGGTTGCGCTGTGTGGTGGTGATGAGCTGGTGTTCGGTGGGGGAGGCGAGGACTTCGAACGGGGCGCGGCCGGTGTCGCCGACCAGGAGCGCCTCTCCGCGGCGGGCGGTGGTGAGGAAGGTGCGTTCGGGTTCGGTGAGCGTGAATGCCTCCTGTACGTGGTCGATGGCTTGGGTGGCTTGGCGCATCAGCAGTTGGGTGGCGGCGTTGGAAACGACGGCGCGGCCGAGGTCGGTGGACAGCACGTCGGCGACGTCCTGGGTGATCAGCGCCAGTCCGGTGTGGCGTTTGCGGGCGGCTTTGGCCATCGCGTAGAGCCATCCGGCGGCGGACGGGTCGCGTAGTAGTTGCCAGGCTTCGTCGACGACGACCAGTCGGCGCTGGGTGGCCTCGGGCTGGTCGACGTCGCGCCAGATGCTGTCCAGGGCCAGCAGCATGCCGATGGCGCGTAGCTCGTCGGGCAGGTGGCGTAGTGACCAGACGACCACCTGGTGGTGGGGTCGGGTGGTGGTGGGCCCGTCGAACAGCGACTTGAACGAGCCGGTGGTGTAGGGGGCGAGTCGTGTGGCCAGGCGGTGTCCGGCCGGGCCGTCGAGGGTGGCGGCCAGGTCGGCCAGCAGTGGTGCAGGGGTGCGCCAGGTGGCCGGGTCGCCGGTGATGCCGGCCTGGGCGTAGGCGGTGATGATGGCGTGGTCGAGCGCGACCCGCTGGTCGGGTTGCAGCGGCCCGCCCGCCAGGACGGCGACGAGGGTGTGCAGGAACAGCGCGCGGCGGGTCAGGGTGTCCGGTCGCCGGCTGCCGGTGGGCAGATCGAGCGGGTTGAGCCGCACGTCGGGTGCGCCGAGCTGGACCACGGTGCCGCCGACGGCGGCTGCGAGATGGGTGTATTCGTCTTCGGGGTCGATGACTGCCGCGTGCACGCCCTGGTACAGGTTGCGGAGTAGGTCGAGTTTGGCGAGGTAGCTTTTGCCGGCGCCGGACCGGGCGATCAGGACGGAGTTGTGGTTGTCCTGCGCCCAGCGGTCCCACCAGACGATGCCGCCGGTGGCGGTGTTGATCCCGTACAGGATGCCGTTGTCGTCGGCTGGGCGTCCCGGTGGCGGCTGGGGCAGGTCGGTGCTGGTGTGGGGCAGTGCCATGGCCAGCGCGTCGGTGTCCAGGGTCCGGCCGTGCCGCAGCTGGTCGACGCCGACGGGCAGGGTGGATCGCCAGCCGTCGAGGTGCCGCCAGGTCGCCGGTTGCAGATCCAGCAGCATGCTCGCCGCGGCCGAGCGCAGCTGGCTGGTGGCATCGGTCAGCTCGCCTTCGGTGTGGGCGTGGACGGTCAGGTATGCGCCGACGGTGAACAGGCGGGTCGCGCCTCGGGCGACGCCGGTGGCCAGGTCCGCGGCGTCGTCGGCGGCGGCGTGCACGGCCGGATCGCCGAGCCGGCCGCTGTCGGCGTCGGCATGACGGGCCGACTCCAGGCGGGCGCGCTGGCGGCGCAGCAGCGCTGCGGCGTCTTCCGGTTGGAGGGGGTCGATGTGGAGGGACAGGTCGAGCCGGCCGGGGAACGACAGCAGGGTTTCCAGCCAGGCGGCGGGCAGCGTGTCCGGGTAGCCGGTGACCAGGTAGGTGGCGGTCCAGTGGTCGTCGACGCGCAGCGCGCGGGGCAGGGTTTCGACCGTGGCCGGGATCAGCGCTGCTGGCTGTGGCCGGTCGGCGGGGGCTGTGGTTGTGCGTGTCATGGCTGGTCCTCGGTGCGGGAGGGGCGGGTGGCGGTGATGATCGCGTCGGGTAGGGCGTGCCCCCAGACGGTGGGCTGCCAGGGGTCGGCTGCCGCGTACAGCAGGTCGGTGACGGTGGTGCCGTCGAGGATCCGGGCGTTCGCGCCGGTGCCGGACAGGGCGCGCACGGTGTGGGTGGCGGTGCGGCGCACGCTGGCGGGGTCGGGGCCGCGGTGGGTGATGACGACCTGCCGGCGTAGCGGGTCCCGGTCGGCGGCGAGTTGGCGCAGGAACCGGGCGTGGTCGGCGGCCACCGCGGCGAGCCCGGGATCGGGCAGCGTGTCGGCGCCGTCGTCGATTCGGTCGGCGGGGTGGTCGAGGTCCACCGGGCGGGTGCTGACGGTGATCTGGGTGTGTCCGGACAGGCCGGCGCACCAGCGGGTGTATCCGTCCAGCACGCTGTCCTGGTCGTCGGGGCCGCGCAGCAGGAACCCGACCGTGCCCACGCCGACCAGAACCGCGTACTGCCCGTCGAGCAGGGTCACGGTGCCGTCGGCGTCGACACCGGTGGCGGGCAGCCGCAACACCGTCACCTGAGCTTCGGGCGCTGCTACGGCAGCGTGGCGTTTCGGTGCGCGGGCCAGGCGCATTGCGTGCCACAGCCATCGGTCCAGGCCGAGCCCGTCACGGCGGCCGATCGTCACGGCGATGGCGATCGCGGCGATCGGGATCGCGCCGATCAGCAGAACGATGCCGGGTAGCAGCGGTGAGAGCAGGCGGTGGGCAAGCCACAGCCCGGCTGCGGTGCCGCCCAGGATCGTCAGCTGGCGGGCGGTGAGACCGGCGAAGATTCGATCCGGCTGGGTGACGTCGGCTGGCACGCTGGCGGCCCGGATGCGGCTCATGACGTCCTCCGTCGCAAGCGCAGGCTGGCGGGGGATCCGGTGCGAGCCGGCCGCCACACCGGTCGGGGCTGGCTCGGGGCCAGGTGTGTGTGCTGGTGCGAATACTGGTGCGAGCCGCGTTCATGCACGTGGGAGTGTTGGACGGCGTTCTCGCCGTACAGGTTGGTGACCTGACGTTCGCCGCTGCTGTGGTAGTGCACCTGGTTGCGGATGGCCGATCCCCGCGGGACGGCGGCGGCGGTTCCCCGGCCTCGCATGCGCAACCTGCCCACGACCTGCTGCACTACCAGCATCCGGAACAGGCCCGACAGGGTGGAGCCGCCGCCGCTGCCGGTGCGCAGCATCCGGCGCACAAACCGGGGGATCAACGCCACCTGCGCGGTGACCAGCGCCGCCAGCGCCAGGTTCAGCGTGCCGTTGGGATCGACCGGTAGGCCCATCTTCACCGCGAACGACCCCTGCGGGTCGGCCAGGGCCGACCAGGCGACCGTCAACGCCGTCGCCTGCAGCACCTGGGTGACCAGCGCGCCGGCCAGTGTGCGCCACCAGCCGTCGGCGATCGGCTGGGTCGCCGGGAACGTGTGGCAGGCCAGCGCGACCGGCGCCACCCCGGCGACGATCACCAGCTGCCCGAACCGCACCATCCAGCTGACCAGCAGTGCCGCAAGCGCCACTGTCAGGCAGTTGTGCAGGACCAGTTCCAGCAGCAGGGTGTCGGGATGGGTTTGCACGCTGGCCAGATGATCGCGGATCTGGCGGATGGCGTCCTGGGTGGAGAAGTTGACACCGGTCAGCGCCCGGGTCAACTCGTTGGCGGCCCGGATCGACACCGACACGATCAGCGACGAGCAGTTCGCGGCCACCATCGCCATGGCGAACCGCGGCCCGAGCATCCGCAGCGTGTACCGGGACTGCTCGGCGCCGCCGGAGAGCAGATGCAACGTGCCGATCACTGCGATGATCAGCAGCATCGCCGTGTTGACGACCGCCTGCGACAGCGATGACATGTGGCGCACTTGCGGGAACCCGGTGACATCCGGCGAGATGAACACCGAGGCGGTCAGCAATTGCCACAGCCAGTCCAGAATGTGCCCGAGCTGTGCGGCCAGGAAGGAAAGCACTGCGGAGACGAGCGCTCCGCCCACGCTGCCCACGGCTAGATCCCCAGGATCGACTTGGCGATCCGCACCAGCAGCGGCGCCAACCCGGCGATCGCATAGCCGATCAGCGCGCTGCGCACTGATCGCTTTGCCCCGTCGATCTGCTGCGGGTCACCGCCGGCCAGCAGGTACCGCACTCCACCGACGGTGAGATACAGGGTGGCGATGGTGGCCACGATCCCCACCAGCCAGCCGGTGGCCCGGGACAGGATCGACAGCAGGGCTTCGGTGCCCGAAGGCTCCGGTCCTGGAACGAGCTGGAACATGACGGTCTCCAACAGCCGAACGTGGAGACCGTCCGCGAACGCCACCAACATGCGGCATGCTCGCTGCCAGCCAACACTCCTTTCCGGTCGGGCATTCAGGCGGCAGCGGCATCTCGGGCGAGCGTTCGCGCGTTCGCGGACGGTCACGCCAGCCCCTAAAACCGGCGCATCCTCCTAAGCCAAAAAAGAGGCCCTGGATTACATGCGCACGGCGAAAATCTTCGAAGATCTTTCCGCCGCCTGGGACTACGCCGACGGGCTGTGGGCGGCCCGGGCTGCCCGTGGGGCCGGCCTGACGTCACGTCCGAGCTGCTGACGGGCGGCGCTGACGTGCGCGCGGACATGTTCGCGATGCTCGGTCAGCGCGTCCCACGGCCGGTCGCCCGCCAGCGGTCCCCGATCGAGACCGACCGCAGCCGCGTACTGGCCGCTGTCCACGAGCCGGTTGAACTGCCACCAGTCGGTGTCCACTGCAGCCGGGTCGAGCCGATAACGCGCGCCGGCGGTCGCGAGCGCGCTGACCCCGCTGTCCGGGTGGCGTAGCACCGTGCGCAGCTCGGACACGCAGGTGTTCAAGCTGCCCGGCGCGGTCTTGCGGCGCACATGACCGAACACCCACTCCAGCAGATCTTCACGCTCGCAGCCGTCCGGGTGTAGCGCCAGCAGGACAGCGATCTGTTTGGTCCCGGACCGCACGATGCGCAACGGCTGGCCCTGCGGCCCGAACAGCTGGACCTCGCCGAGCACGTCCAGCTGGAAACGTCTCACGCCGCCGTCGTTGCCGGGTGACGGCGTCTGGGCCGGGCTGGCGTCGGCCACATCGGGATGGTCGTGCTCGGCGGCCATCGCGAGCACCTCGGCGAACGACGGGCCGTCCAGGCGGTTCAACCGCATCGCGACATCGTGGCCGGAGACGTCGCCGTTCGCGTCGACCGTCCAGGTGACGCCTTGCGCCCACATGCCGGCGACGATGATGTGGATGTTGTGCGGGTGGCCGAGGTCGGCCAGCGCGGCGAGCCGGGTCGCGTCGTCCGCCTGTGGAACGTCGGCGATGACGACCAGCGGCCCTGCCGTCTTCGGCGCGGCTGCGCCGGACGCACCGTGCTGGTACCGGTCGTGGATCTCCATTTGCAGCTGGTGCAGCAAAGCCGCCGTGGATTGGGCTACGTCGAGGTGTTCGATCTGAATGTCGCCCGTGCCGAGCCGCGCCATCACATCGGCGGTCACGACGACCCGTGCTGTTCCTCCGGGATAGCCGTGCTCGCCGGATGTCAGCAGGGAGGCGAGGATGCCGCGTAGTGCGGCGTCGGCACCCGATCCGGCCAGTCCGACACCTCGCTGGGGAAGCGATGACACGTCCAGCTGCTGGTCGCCGGCGGCGCCCAGCATCGCCGGGACAGTCGTCCCCGCAGCCGCAGTCTGCTCCAGCAGCGCACGGTGCACGTCCTGGAGTTCCGGGCGGTCGTGGGCCGTGGTGTCGGTGTCGTCAGAATCCGTGGCGTCTGCTGTCTGTGTCACCTCGTCGCCGTCGTCGGCAAGCGGTTCCGGTCGGGTGATGTGACGGATCAGCACCGGCAAACCGGCAGGTGGTTGCGTCCGGGCACGACGCCGCAGCAGCACCGACGCGTACAGGGCCAGGATGGCCGCGGCCGTCGACCAGGCCAGCCAGCCGCCCGGCAGCTCGACGCCATCCCGCGGGGACGCGGCAGTCTCAGCCTCGTCCTGCCGATCACCTGCCGCCGACGGAGAAGGCGCAGCCGATGTCACTGCCGGCGGGCTCGGTGGCGAGGGGCTGACCGGTTCGACCTTCGGCGGAGCGGCAGGCGCCACCGAGGGCGTGTCCGCGCGGCGTGCGCCCGCCGGGGCCACCGCATCGGCGGGCAGCCGCAGGTCCCAGCGGGGATAGATCCGGTCGCAGTCCCGCAGAGTGCCGCCGACGCGCGGCCAATGCCGGTGAGCGTTCAGGCGGCAGATCTCCGGCCACCGGCCGGCGTCGCCCAGCCACTGACGCGCGATCGTCGACATCGTGTCGCCCTTGCGCACGAGCACGTGATAGCGGTGACCGCGCAGCAGGAACGTGACCGTCGTGCGGTGACCCGGCGTTGCTGTCGCAGCCACCGTGGGCGTCGCCGCGGTTGCCACGGTGGCGACCGCCGCCGGCGGGCCCGCTGCGGCGTGGACCGGAACGACCGTGGCGCCGACGACCCCGGCGACGACCGTGTGCACGCCTGCGGGCAGCCGCAGGCGGGGAAGCCGGACATTGCCCAGCCGCGCCGCGAGGTCGCTCAGCAGCAGGTAGACGAGCACGAGCCAGGTCAGCCAGCCGACAGCGCTGATGACGTGCAGCGCCATCGGCCACGTGACCGCGGTCTGCGGCCAGCCGGAGATCTCCGCCGAGGTGGGCATTGGCGAGCCGACGAACGAGATCAGGACGAGCGGCAAACCCGCCAGCCACAACGCCACCGCCACCATGCGGGCCAGTCCTCGCACAACCGTCGCGATGATCCGTGCCAGCCTGCGCATACCCTGGCTCCCTCCGTGAACCGCCCACCTGTGCTTTCGCGGTTGCTGACGCATTCCAATGCATTGTCGGGACAGCGAGCATCCCACAGATCGGCAAGACTGTCCGTTATGGAGCCTGTACGGTTGGCAATCGACTTCGGCACGAGCCGGACCGTCGCCGTCGCGGCACTGGGCAACCGCCGCATCCCCATCGGACCCAGCAGCTCACCATCCGGGACACCGGCCAAGAGCGCGCTCACCGTCATGACCTCCGACGACGCTGCCGTCGACGCGGTCGCGCAGATCCTGAGCGACATCAGAGAACAGGCCCGCCGCACCGTCGGCGAGCCCACCGAGGCGGTGCTCACCGCACCTGCGGCCTGGGGACCGCGACGCAAAGAACTCCTGCGGCGCGCCGCCGTCCACGCCGGCCTGCCCAACCCGCGGGTCGTCGCCGACCCCATTGCGGCCGCCGCCTACGCCGCCACCATCGCACCGGTCGCGACGGGCGAGACGGTTCTCGTGTGCGACATCGGGGCCGGATTCACCGAAGTCACCGTCGTGCAGCGCGACGCAACCGGCTGGACGCAGTTGGCGACCCAGCCGGTGCCCGCCGCGACCGGCCGCCACCTGCAAACGGAACTGGCGAAGATCGCAGCACAGACGCTCACCGACCTGCCGCCGGGCGTCCTTGCCGACAGCATCCACACAGCCCTGCTCGCGACGGCCCCAGGCCAGCGCGCGGTCGTCGTCCCACCCGAGCCACATCCGCCCGTCGTCCTCACCGCCGAACAGATCGACATTGTGGCCGAGCCCATGCGACGCGACCTTGCCACTGCCATCCGCGCCACCATCGACGCGGCAGACATCGACCCCGACACGATGACCGCAGCGATCGTCCTCGGCGGCCCCGCCGCCACGCTGCAGGCTGGCCACCTGATCGCCGAACGCTGCGGCATCACACCCATCGGCCCACAGGATCCGATCCACGCGGTCGCACTCGGCGCGCTCGCCCTCACCCATCACACGCCCGACCAGGCTGAACAGCCTCATATGTCGCAGGACGCCCGCACGATTGCCTGGCGGAAACTTCTGCGCCCGCCACACATCATCGGGACAGCGTTACTGGCCGCCGCCGGCGGGCTCGTCGTCTACCAGGAAATCCAACGGCTGCACGCCGTCTCCGACATCTACAGAGGCGTCGACTACGTCAAGCTCGCCATCTTCTTCCAAGGCCCGACCTTCGCCGCAGCCGGGCTCATGCTCACCCTCGCCGCGATAGCCATCGGCGCATACCTGGCCACCGCCCTGCAACTCGACGACCAGGACAACCGAACACCTGGCCAGCGCGGCGGTCTGGCCGGACGAGCGCTGGCGTTCTCCGCCGTCGTCGGCCTGGCTGTCGCGGGACTGTTCGGGCTGCTCACCGAAACGCTTCTAGGTTTCGTCACTGGCATCACACCCAACTTCGTCCTGGCGACCCTTGCCGCATCGTTCCTGCCCGCAGTGCTGTGCATCGCGGCCGGTCTCATCGCGCCGCTGGTCCCTCGCCTGCGCGGCCAAGCGTGGGCACGACACCTGCACCCGCCAGTCGGCGCAGCGCTGCTGGCCGCAGCCGGAATCAGCGGCATGATCCAACGCGACCTGCACCTGGCATTCCTGCCAGAGTCCTTGCGCTACATCGCCTTGTATGAACCCATCGCCCGTATCGGCGCCGGACTGCTCGGCGTGGCCGTCGCGCTCACCCTCATCCGTCATGGACCGGCCCGGCTGATCCTTGCCGTCATCCTCGGAGCAGGATTCGCCATCGTCTACGGCTTCCAGGCGGTAAGCGCCATGACCATGATCTACCTGCTCGCCATCAGCGTCTGGTGGATTCGTCAAACCGTCAGGATCGTCGTTGATGGCCATCCATCGAGCCTCTGGGTCAAGATACGCGCGTCTCTCACGCAAAGCCCGACCTCGCCCGAACCCGAAGTTGGAAAGTAAGGCGGCGATCAGCGTCACTGCCTTGGTGATCACCACGCTCACGGGCTGTTTCCTGGGTCGGGGCGACCACGTCGTCGGGGCTGGTTTCGCCGGCGGGCTGGCACTTTCCGGCCAGCGTCGTCCCCTCGGGAGGCATTGGTGACCGGGGCTTGGGGTCCCAGACCTGAGCATCATGCGGCTCTGCCAGATGGCGAGATTGGTGGCCGCGTTCAGATCACATCCGCCTGATGTCCGCACACGGCACAGGTGAACACCCGCACCGACAACGACAGTTCGGCCACGACCGCGCCACACACGGAGAAGGGGTGAGGATGATGATCTCGGCGGAGAACGAAGGGGCTGGCATGATCACCACGTCGGCCTGAATATAGGCTGTCATCAGTGGCATTCATCCTATTCCGATTGCAAATCGCCACTATCGCAGCGCCTGCGCCTGGTCCAAGACCACATCACTGGTGCGCCGCGCGCTCCACGGACACGGGAATGCCATCGGGATTAGCGCGCGGCGCGAGGAGAATTTTAGCCGTGGGCCGGGGTGAACGTGAAGGGGACTCGCCATTCTCATCTGGTCCCGCGACGAGGTGTTGGCGCGTGTCCGCGTACGGCCTGACGTGACGGTGTGTGTACGGGCTCACGTGTAGGTCGGTCTCCGGTGGTGTGGCCGGGAGAGTGGGTCACCCTTCGGA
>NZ_JBFBAZ010000187.1:0-12721 GCF_040682475.1 Hamadaea sp. NPDC051192 | reverse complement strand
GCCCGCTCCGCTCCCGCCCGCTCCGCTCCCGCCCGCTCCGCTCCCGCCCGCTCCGCTCCCGCCCGCTCCGCTCCCGCCCGCTCCGCTCCCGCCCGTCCCGCTGCCCTTCCAGCCCCAGGCGTGGGCGCCGGATCAGGGATCCGGGTCGAATCTTGGACCAAGATTCGACCGAGAACCCTGATCCGCCGCTGATCCGCTGCGGGGGCGGGGGCCGGGGCGGGGGCGGCGGAGGGAGGCGGCTAGTCGATGGCTAGGTCGCGGCGGAGTTTGGCGACGTGGCCGGTGGCTTTGACGTTGTAGAACGCCTTCTCGATCTTGCCGTCCGGGTCGATGACGAAGGTCGACCGGATCACGCCCATCATCTTCTTGCCGTAGTTCATCTTCTCCCCGAAGGCCCCGTACGCCGAGAGCACGGCCTTGTCGGGGTCGGAGACCAGCGGAAAGGTCAGCGCGTCCCGGTCGACGAACTTCGTGAGCTTGTCCGGGCTGTCGGGGGAGATGCCGACGACGTTGTAGCCGTGCGCGGTGAGCGAGGCCAGGTTGTCCCGGAAGTCGCAGGCCTGCGTGGTGCAGCCGGGCGTCATCGCGGCCGGGTAGGCGTACAGGATGACCTTTTTGCCCTGCTTGAGCAGGTCGCTGAGGGCCAGCTGGTCGCCGGTCGCGGTGGTCAGCGTGAAGTCGGGTGCGGTGTCGCCGGGTTCCAGTCGCATGATTTCACCCTATGCCCCGCCGCATTCGCAGGGCCGCCGCACCACACACGCCGATGCCGATCGCGAGGACGGCCAGCACCATCAGCCGCGCGACCAGGTCGGGCCAGGGGATCGGGGCGACCGAGCGGAAGAACACCGCGGCGTTGACCAGGCCGCCGAACAATGCCAGGCCCGCGCCGGCCAGGGCCACCGCGAACGGCCCCGACGGACGGTTGCGCAGCGCGTACCCGCCGGCGAGCAGCGCGGTCAGTCCGGCCACCGCGGGCCACAGCTCGCTCGCGAAGACGCCCGCGACGATCTCCCACGCTCCGCGCGCCCCGGCGTCGATCTCCCGCGCGGTCACGTAGGTCAGGGCGGTCAGGCCGCCGACGATCAAGATCATTCCCAGCACTTGTACGCGGAGAGCAGCGACCAGGCCCAGTGCCGCGAGGGCGGCAGCGACCACGATGGTCAGCGTCCACCACAAGGCAGCCGACGGCGGGGGCACCCAGTCGAGCGTACCTTTCAGCTCCAGTGTGGACAGATCGTCGGCCATCCGCAGCGGCACGCTCCAGTCGGCGATGCGATGCCCGACGCCGGGATCGGCGGCCACGGCGGGTGGCGGCTGCAGCGCGGTCCAGCGGGCGCGTTTGTCGTGCCACCGCGCGACGGGTTCGTCCGAGGTCTTGCGCCATTGCGGCGCGGCGGCCGGGTCGGCGTTGGCCGGGGGCACGACTCCGCCCTGCAAGGTCGTGTTGAGGTAGGTCGCGGGGGAGTTGACGTTCTCGAAGACGCCGTCCGGCCGGATCTCCAGGTATGCCTCATTGCTGTAGCCGAGGACCTCCACCACTCGGTCGGAGTGGTTGGTCAGCTCCAGCCGGGCGCCGGCCTCGATCGCGCGTACGCTCACCCCGGGCAGCGCCGGAGTGATGCCGGTGATGGTCGTCCGATAGTTCGTCGCATCCGGCGCGTCCGCCGCGTGGGCCGCCGCCGGAGTGGCGACGGCCCAGCTCAGCAGGGCGGTCCAGGCGACGGCCGCGCCCAGGAGCGCGGCCGTCTGACGCAGAGGTGGCACATACCCTCCGGTTTGGGGGTGGGTGGTCGGGGCGGTAGCCGGAGTATTGGAGGAACCTTCGGTCGGAAGGGATCAGCTGGCGGACGGGGTCGGCGCCACCGACGCGTCACCTCCGGCGGCGGTGATGGCGGCGGTGATCGAGTCCAGCGACGCGGTGACCTTCTTACCGTTGACGAACACCGTCGGAGTCCCGCTCACGCCCTTTTCGCTCGCCGCGTCCGTGGTGTGCTCCGGCCAGGTCATATAGGTGCCACTGGTCACGCAGTTCGCGAAGGACGTGTCGGTCAGTCCGACGCCCTGCCCGGTCGTGATCAGCTCCTCGTTCGTCGGCCCGGCGCCGCCCTCGGCGGGCTGATCGGCGTACAAGGCGTCGTTGAAGGCGAGGAACTTGCCGCCGTCAGCCGCGCAGCCCGAAGCCGCCGCGGAGCGGGTCGAGTACTGGTTGGTCGACGACTGGTCGAGGATCGCGATCGGGTGGATGTTCAGCGTGATCTTGTTCTGCTCGGCGAGCGCGGCCAGCGTCGGCCCGGCGCTGTCGTGCAGCTGCTTGCAGTACGGGCACAGGTAGTCCTGGTAGACGTCGACCGACACCTTGCCCGACCCGGTCACGATGGCGGTGCCCTCGGCGTTCGCGTGAGCCGGTGTGTTGAAGCTCGTCGGCTTCTGGCTCGCGTAGATCGCGTATCCGATCATGCCGCCGATCACCAGGACGGCGACCACGCCGATCGTGATCCACAGGGTGCGCTTGCGGCGTTGCTCGCGGGCGAGCTGCTCACGAACGATCCGAGCCGCTTCGCGCTTCTCCTGCACGCGCTTGCTCATCGATGGTTTCCTCCATATCCAGTGGTGGGCCGAACAGCTGGGCGTCCACCGAGAACCTGCTGGAGGGGAACAGGATCAGGAAGACGGCCAGGGCCAGGAAGGCGACGTCGCGGACGATGTCCCAGGTGTAGTTGGGGGCGACCCCGACCGGCAGCTGGCCGCCCTTGCTGAAGCAGCCGCAGTCGATCGACAGCCCGCGCGCCCAGGCGGAGACGATGCCGGAGATGAAGGCGACCAGCGCGATGGCCGACAGCCAGGCCGCGAACCGGGTCAGCAGGCCCACCAGCAGAAGCAGGCCGATGCCGACCTCCAGGAACGGCTGGATCGCCCCGACGACCTGGGCGACGTCCCACGACATCAACTGGTACGCGTTGACCGCCCGGGCGTTGCCGGGCAGGTCGAAGATCTTGGGCAGGCCCGCCCCGATGAACACGGCGGCCAGCGCCAGCCGTACGACCAGCGACACCCAGGGCTGGGCTCGGGTCCACCCGCTCACCGACATGGTCATTAGTCGTCGTCCTGCCTCGTCCGGTTCCCTGTGAATTCGCTTCAGGCCGCCATGGCCCGCGTCACGTCGGCGGCCAGCTCGGTCCGGGCGCGGGCCACCCGGGAGCGGATCGTTCCCACCGGCACCCCCTCGACCTCGGCCGCTTCGGCGTACGACAGACCCAGGAGCTGGGTGAGAACGAAAGCGCTGCGGCGTTCGTCGCCGAGCGCCGCGACCAGGTCGCCGGAGCCGTGCCGGTCGGCGGGATCGCCGCCCGGCAGTTGCGTCGCGGCTTCCATCGCCAGCCGTTGTTCCAGCCTACGGCGGCGGACGACCTGCCGGAGGTGGTCGGCGCAGGCACGCCGGGCGATGCCCAGCAGCCACGTACGCGCGGACGACCGTCCTTCGAAGGCGGGCAGCGCCCGGAACGCCCGAAGATAGGTCTCCTGTGTGAGGTCGTCGGCCGTCCCCGGATCGAGCAGGGCCGCGCAGAGCCGCCAGACCTCGACCTGGGTGGTGCGGACGAACGCCGCTTCCGCCACCGGATCGCCCTCCCTCGCCCGCAACGCCCAGTTCGTCACCTCGTCGAGGCTGCCGGACTGACCGGGTTGCGGGAAGGGCACGAGGACCCAGGTTAGCGGCCGAAGGGCCCATGGGAACCACGGCTTGCCGACAGACGACTATTGGCACATGAGCACCACCCGCTGCGACGCCGTACGCCTGGATCTGTCCGCCCGCCTCGACGGCGAGACCACCGAGCTGCCGGCCGACCGGGTCGACGCGCACGTCGACGGGTGCGACGGCTGCCGATCCTGGCTGACCGAGGCCGAGCGGGTGACCCGGCTGGCCCGCGTACGCGCGGTGGGCGTACCGGATCTGACCGGCCAGATCCTGGCCGCCGTCGCGCAGGAGCGCCAGACCCTCCGCGTACGCCGCGAGGGCGACCGGCAGGTGCTGCGGATCGCGGTCGCGATCGCCGCCGCGGTGCAGCTGGTGCTGGCGTTGCCCGTGTTGCTGGGCGTCGGGGCGGACCCCCACGCCTCCCGGGAGATGGCCTCGTTCGACATCGCGATGGCGGTCGGATTCGCGCTGGCGGCGTGGAAGCCGGACCGGGCGCGGGCGTTCGTCCCCGTCGCGTTCGTCCTCGCCGCCTGCCTCGCCGCGACCAGCTTCCTCGACCTGGCCGGCGGCGCGACCCACTTGGCCCACGAAGTAGGTCACGCGGTGGCGTTGGCGCAGGCCGGACTGCTCTGGGCACTCGGCCGGAAGTCCGGCGTGGGCACGGCCACCGTGCCGGGCGCGCGTACGCCCGCCTCCGGCGGCATCGGGTAGCGTCGTTGCGCCACCTAACCCCTCATGATCAACAGGAGAGCGAATGAGACGGCTCGCGGTGATGTTCGCGGCGTTGCTGGTGGTGCTGGTCGGGGTCGCGAGCCCCGCACAGGCGCACGCCGTGGTGGTCTCGACGAACCCGCCCCAGGGCGGCACGGTCGCGTCCGCGCCGAGCGAGGTCACCATGACGTTCTCGGAGTCGATCAGCCCGGTCAAGGACAAGATCCGAGTCACCGCCCCCGACGGCAGCCGCGCGGACAAGGGCGAGACCAGCGTGGACGGCGCGGTGCTGCGCATCCCGCTGCGCGATGACCTGCCGATCGGCACGTACCTGGTCAGCTATCGCGTCATCTCGGCCGACTCGCACCCGGTCCCCGGCGGCTTCACCTTCAACATCGGCGCGCCGTCGGCCACCGTGCCCACGCCGACCACCGACGACAGCTCCACGAGCCGCCCGATCGCCATCTCGATCGGGGTCGCCAAATACATCGGGTACGCCGGGCTGCTGCTGGCCGTCGGGGCGGCCATGGTCCTGCTGCTGCTCTGGCCGGCCCGGATGTCCCGGCGTGGCCCGCGACGGGCGCTGGCGGCCGGATTCGGGCTGGTGGTCCTGTCGACGCTCGGGCAGTTCGTGCTCCAGGCGCCCTACGTCAACGGCGTACCGCTCACTCGCACGACCGCCGACGACCTGGCCGGCGTACTGGACTCGCAGTTCGGCGCGGTGATGCTCGCCCGGATCGGCCTGCTGGCCGTCGCCGCGATCGTCCTGTCCGGCGCGTTGCGGCGCATCGTCAGCCACGGCGAACCGGCGCGCAGCGACCTGGTGATCCTCGGCATCCTCTTCGCCGGCGCCGCGTCGACCTGGCCGCTGGCCGGGCACTCCGCGGCCTCCCCGGTCCCGGCGGTCACGGTCGTCATCGACACCGTGCACATCGCCGCGATGGCGGTCTGGCTCGGCGGGCTCGCCATGCTGACGCTGTTCCTGCTGCGGCCGAAGACGGCCACCGAACGGGAGCTGACGGCGATCATGCCGGTCTGGTCTCGCTGGGCGACCCTGTCCGTCAGCGCACTGCTGCTGGCCGGCGTGGTGCAGGCGCTCATCGAGATCGGCACGCTGAAGGCGCTCGTCACGACGACCTACGGCTGGCTCATCCTGGCCAAGGTCGCGCTCGTCATCGTCATCCTCGGATTCGCGTACCTGGCGCGCTCATACGTCTACAACGCCCCGGCGGGCAACGTCCTGCGCTGGGCGGTACGCGTGGAGCTGGGCATCGCCGCGGTCATCATCGGCGTCTCGGCCGCCCTGACGCAGACCACTCCCGCCCGGGTGGCCGCCGACCAGCCCAGCACCGTCCAGCAGACCCAGAACTATTTCACGACGTCGGTGAAGGCCGGGCTGTACACGTTGCAGGTCGACGTGGACCCCGCGAAGACCGGCCAGAACGTGGTGCACCTCTACGCGTACACGCCGGAAGGAAAGCCGTTGAAGGTCGTGGAGTGGGCGGCCAGCGCGGCCCTGCCCACCGCGGGAATCGAGCCGGTGACCATGCCTTTGCTGCCGCTGACCGACAACCACGCGTCGGGGTCCATCAACCTGCCGACGCCGGGCGACTGGCAGATGAAGTTCACCCTGCGAACGACCGAGGTGGACCAGGAATCGGTGACAGTGACCGTGCCCGTCGGGTAGCAGACCGCATCGAAGCGCCCGCCCACCCGTTGTCCTTGATGGACGACGATGGGAGAGACGAGTCATGCGTGTCTTTCGCGTGCTGGTCGGAATGGTTCTGCTGACGGTCGCGGCGCCCGCGTTGCTGGCTGGGGCCATTGCGTGGTACGCGATGCAGCACCGCGACGCCGCGGGTGAGTTCCAGGCGGGCCTGGAGTCCGTCGCTCACCCGGGGTACGCCGTCGTGGTGCCCGACGTCGACGCGTTGCTCCGGCGGGACGCGCCGTTCGCCCGAGCCGGGCGCACGTCGATGCGGATCACCGCCTTCGCCGGCACTCCGCTGTTCGTCGGGCTCGCGTCACCGCCCGACGTCGCGGCACTGCTCCAGGGCTCGCCCTACACGTCGCTGGACGGCGTCACTGTCGGCCGAGGGCCGCTGGACGTCTCGTCGCGCGCCTTCACGGGCACCCGGATGGCGCCGCTGGGCCAGGTCGAGGAACAGCCGATGTGGCTGCGATCCGGCCTCGGCTCGGTCGAATACCAGCCGTCGGAGTGGCGCGGGCGTACCGTCGCCTTGGTCGTTGTAGCCCCCGACGGACGGTCGCTGAACGACGTCTCGCTCGGCGCGGCCGTACGCTTCGGCTGGCTCGACTCGACGACCTGGGGACTGCTGATTCTCGGCCCGGTCCTGCTGCTGCTCGGCTTCGTGACACTGGCCTGGCCCGCGCGGCAGGTGGTCTACGTGCTCGCGCCCGGCGACCCGGGGATCTCGCTGCGCTCCGGTGAACCGGTGAGCTGGACGGACGCGCCTACGCGGGAGAGCCCGGTGATCCTGCCCCGGCCGGGATCGGTGTACACCTCCGCCACCTCTCCGTCCTCTCCGGACGCTTCGTCGCCGGGCTCTTCGGTTCCGGCTTCCGCTCCGGCTTCCTCGGCCCTGGGTTCGCCGGAATCGGCATTCTCTTCGGCTTCGTCGGCTTCGTCGTCGCCGGAGGACTGGGCTCGGCCGCCGGCTGGCCCCGCTTCGCCTTCCGCTGCTTCGGAATCCGGCGCTGCCTCGGCATCGGCGGTCGGCTCCGACGCTGTCCCCGGATCGGCAACCGGCTCCGGATCGGCGACCGGCTCCGGATCGGCGGTCGAGGATCCGCCGTCGGCGGAGTGGCCGCCCCCGGAGGAGCAGCGGCGTACGCCCCCGCCGATCGACGTGCCCACCCAGGAGATGCGCGTCCTCGAGGATCTGCCCAACGTGCCGCTCGTCCTGAGCGGAAGCCGGTCCTCCTCGGCCGGCTCCACGTCTGTCGCGTAGCTCGCTCGCCCGTGCTCGGCTGCTTCGACACCCACCGCTGCGCGGAAAGCAGCGGAGCCACGCGGGTGGGCCCGCGGGGAAGCGGGCCCACCCTCACCGGGGGAACGGTGTAAACGGCGAAGGCCCGAACCTTCTGGAGCCTTCGTGTCGGGAGACGAGTCCTGCGCGGTGGATCGTCCCTTCTATACGAAAGTTTAGCCCTGCGTCCCAGAACGGACAATAGGTCCGTTTTCGAGTGGCTCCGGTGCGGGCCGCCGGGTCGGCACCGGCAGCAGCAGGACCAGCGCCAGTGACAGCAGCACGAATGCGTTACGCAGCAGGAATTCGCGTACGCCGGGGGTCGGTCGCTGTTCGACGCCCCAGTCCACGAACGTGTCGACGCCTATCACGCAGATGGCGTACGCGGCGACGGCGGCCAGCAGCAGCCAGCCCCGGCGGTTCCCCCGGGCGGCGTACGCGGCCCCGACGAGCGCCACGATCGCCGGCACGAACCAGTACATGTGGTGGACCCAGGTGATCGGGCTGATCAGCCCGGCGGTCAACCCCGTCAGCGCCAGCCCGGTGATCTCGTCCCCTCCGCGGGCGGCGATCGACGCGCGCCACAGCCCGTACACCGCCACCGCGACGGCGAGCCCGGCCCACAGCGCCTGGTCCGGCCGGTCCGGCGCGGCCAGCCGGCTGAGCAGCCCGTTCAGCGACTGGTTCGCGGTGTAGTCGGTCCGGCCGACCCGCGAGGTGTCCCACAGCGCCCCGAACCAGAAGTCCCGGGTCGCGGTCGGGGCGATCAAGGCCGCGAGCAGGGTCACGCCGATCGCGGTGCCGGCTGCGACGAAGGCTTCCTTGATACGCCGAGTGACCAGCAGATAGATGATGAACAGCGCCGGGGTGAGCTTGATGGCGGCGGCCAGCCCGATGCCGACGCCGGTGAACCGGCTGCCTCTCGGCAGCAGCACCAGCAGATCGAGCAGGATCAGGGCGACGAGATACATGTTGATCTGCCCGAACGACAGCGTCGTCCGGATCGGCTCGATCAAGAAGACCAGCGGCGTCGCCAGGCCGAAGGCGTACCAGTGGGGAATGGAGAGTCGGTGGGCGAGTCCGCCGGTGACCCACCACGTCGTGACCACGACGGCGGCGATCGTGCCCGCGGTCAGTAAGCCGATCCCGAGACCCTGGGGCAGCAGCCCGAGCGGCGCCATGATCAGGGCGGCGAACGGGGGATAGGTGAAGTAGAGCCGGCCCTGCAGGGCGTCGGGCTGGGCGAAGTCGTAGAGCTCGTGACCGTCGAGCCACCACTTCTCGGCGCTGATGTAGATCTTCAGGTCGAAGAAGTGCTGCCCACGGAACAGCCACCAGAAGGCGACCGCGGCGACCACCCAGGTGACGGCGACGATCGCGAGTCGGCGGTTGCGCGCTGGCTCAGGCATGCAGACACGGTAGTGGACGCCGTAGTAACCAGAGTTGAGACACCCGTCGTAGGCTGTCCCAATGGCTGCTGATCTTCTCGTCTGGATCGACTGCGAGATGACCGGTCTGAACCTGGGTTCGGACGCGCTCATCGAGGTCGCCGCGCTCGTCACCGACCCCGATCTCAACGTGCTCGGCGACGGCGTCGACGTCGTGATCCACGCCGAGGACGCGCAGCTCGACGGCATGCTCGAGGTCGTCAAGGAGATGCACGAGAAGTCGGGTCTCACCGACGAGGTGCGCCGCTCGGCCGTCACCCTGGCCGAGGCGGAGCAGCTCGTCATGAACTACATCACGCAGTACGTGCCGGAACCGCGTACCGCCCCGCTGTGCGGCAACTCGATCGCGACCGACCGGGGCTTCCTCGCCCGGGACATGCCGCTGCTGGACAACCACCTGCACTACCGGATGATCGACGTCTCCTCGATCAAGGAGCTGTGCCGCCGCTGGTACCCCCGGGTGTA
Source organism: Hamadaea sp. NPDC051192 (assembly GCF_040682475.1). Lineage (NCBI taxonomy): Bacteria > Bacillati > Actinomycetota > Actinomycetes > Micromonosporales > Micromonosporaceae > Hamadaea > Hamadaea sp. NPDC051192. The sequence goes on along the minus strand of NZ_JBFBAZ010000187.1, from coordinate 3,413 downwards.
CTTCGGGCAGCCGCAGAAGGGCCTGGCCCACCGGGCGCTGGCCGACATCAAGGAGAGCATCCGCGAGCTGGCGTACTACCGGCAGACGATCTTCGTGCCGCTGCCGGGGCCGGACGTCGACACCGCCAAGGGCATCGCGGGGACGCTCATCTGATCCGCTGCGCTGATCGGCTGCGAGCGCGGCGCTGTGTGTCGCCGCATACCCAGTGGACAGCACCGGTGGTCGTACCGCTATCATTGGTCGGTCGCCGCGGGCTGATAGGTCGGTGGTTGATGATGGTGGTCGTAGCTCAGCTGGTAGAGCACCGGGTTGTGGTCCCGGGGGTCGCGGGTTCGAGTCCCGTCGATCACCCCATACGCAGAAGCCCTGTCCGTCCGGACAGGGCTTCTTTCGTTCATGATCCTTCTTCCATTCATGATCAGGGTCATTTCCGGGTCGCTATGGCAGCGTGGAATTGACCCTGATCATGTGCGTCACGCGGAGGGCGTCACGCGGAGGGCGTCACGCGGAGGGCGTGGCTGTCGCGGTGGCGCTCGCGGTCGGGTCCGGGGTGGCGGACTCGGACTCCGACGGGGCGGGCGTGGGGGTCACGGCGGACACGAACGGGACGGCGCTGCCCTTGACGTACTCGTCCCAGGTCATGTTCCAGTGCGTCCAGCCGTTGCCGTTCTTCAGCTGCCGCTCGGTGCCCTTGGTGGTCACCGGGTCGCCGATGCTGGTCAGGTTGAACAGCCACTTGGCGTTGGCGGGGGACATGTTGAGGCAGCCGTGCGACACGTTGCGCTTGCCCTGGGAGCTGATCGACCAGGGTGCGGAGTGGATGTACTCGCCGCCCCAGGTGAGCCGCTGGGCGTAGTCGATCGGGGTGCGGTAACCCAGTTCGGGGCCGAGTTCGGCGTACGTGTCGAAGATGGTGTGCACGAACTTCTCGATGATCACCACGGTGCCGCTGGACGACGGGGTGCTGGGCTTGCCGAGGCTGATCGGGATCTTCTTGACGACCTTGCCGTCCTTGGTCACCGTCATCTGCTTGGTCTTGTTGTCGGCGACCATGATCACGGCCGAGCCGATGGTGAGGTTCTCCAGCGTGATGTCGCCCTTGCCGTAGTACCCGTCGCCCATGTCGAGCCCGCCGATGGCCAGCCGTGCGTTGACCTTGGTGCCGGCCTGCCAGTACTCCTTGGGCCGGTAGTGCACCTCGGTCCCGGAGAACCAGTGCCAGATGCCGTCCTGCACCGGCTCGCTGCTCACGAACAGCCGCTTCTGCACCTCGGCCCGCTGTGCCTCGGGGATGGCCCGGCTGAACTTGTACATCAGCGGCATGCCCACGCCGGCCTTCGCGTTGTCGCCCAGGAAGCTGGTGACCCGGACCGTCTTGCTCGGCTTGGCCATCGTGGTGAAGCCGCTCGTCGTGGTCCCGGTCTTGCCGTCGCTTCCGGTCGCGGTCACCGTCAGCGTGTACGCCATGCTGTAGCCGAGCGTCTTGGCCGGGACCCAGCTGCTGCCGTCGGCGCGTAGCTCGCCCGTGACGACCGTGCCGTTGGCGTCCTTGAGCTCGACGGTCGCCTCGGTGGCGTTCTTCAGCTCGTAGACGATCTCGGTGGCGGCCGACACCCCAGTGGCGTCCTTCGCCGGGGTGACGATGGTCGCCGCGGCGGCGTTCGGGTCCGGCTTCGGCGATTCGGTCGCCCCGCCGGTGCCACCGCCGGAGCCCTTGTCGGAAGTGCAGGCGGCGAGGCCGGCGGCCACGCCCGCGAGACCGGCGCCGGCGAGGAGGCCACGCCGGGTCGCGGTGCGGCCGGTTAGCGTACGGCCGGAAACGGTGCGCTCCATGTGCCCCTCATCCATCGGCATCGCGAACCGAACCCGGTCGCGGTCAACGATCTATCGTGCCTTAAAGACGTGGCGCGACAAGGTCTCGTTGCCGGTGGTGAAGGAAAACACGCCCGTTCGTAGGCCGGATTCAGCTGGCCGAGGGGGTCGGCGTACCCAATTGGGCGTTTCCGGCCGTTCCTGGGCTGGTGCTCGGCGCCACCGTCGGGGACGGCTTGGGCTTCGGGTATGGCTCGTACGCGACCGCGTTGGCGACGTCGGAGGCGACCGGGACGGCGCTGCCCTTGAGGAAGGTCGGCCAGTCCATGTCCCACACCGTCCACCCGTTGCCGGGGGCGAGTTTGACCTCGGTGCCGCTGACGGTGACCGGTGTGCCCACCTTCATCACGGTGAACAGGTAGGCGGCGTTGCCCGGTCCGATGTTGACGCAGCCGTGGGAGACGTTGGTGTAGCCCTGGTCGCCGACGCTCCACGGTGCCGAGTGGATGAACTCGCCGCCCCAGGTCAGGCGCTGGGCGTAGTTCACGTCGACCACGTAGCCGCCGTTCGGCTCACCCCGGGTGTCGAACCGATAGGTGTACGCCTGCTCCATGACCACCATGTGCCCGCTCGAACTGGGCGTGCTGGCCTTGCCGAGGCTGACGGGCATCGTCTTGATCAGGGTGCCGTTCTTGAAGACCTGCATCTGCTTGGGGTGATTCGTGACCTTGACCTCGACCTTGTCCTTCGCGATGCGTACGCGGGCGATCTTGTCCTCTTCGCCGTAGTAGCCGCCGCCGAGCGCCTGTCCCTTCAGGCCCAGCCGGACGGTCAGCTTCGTCCCCGGCTGCCAGTACGCCGCCGGCCGGTACTGCACCTGGGTCGGGCTGAACCAGTGCCACGCACCGGGCTGGGGCGGGTCGCTGGTCACGAAGAACCGCTTCTGCACCGCCGCCCGCAGGTTCGCCGGGACGTCCCGCACGAACTCGATCGGGATCGGCATGCCGACGCCGTACTCCTGGCCGTCGAAGAGGTAGAAGCCGACGCTTTCCACCTGGGACGGCTGCTTCATCGTGGTGAACGCGACCGACTTGGACTCGTGATGCGTACGCGAGCCGACGGCGGTCACCGTGGCGGTGTAGCGCTGGGCGTACTTGAGCGGGGCCGCGGGCACCCAGGCCGACGCGTCCGAGCGCAGCTCACCGGCGATCTTCTGGCCGGCGGCGTCGCGTACGTCGACTCCGTCGACCATTCCGGACCCGAGTTTGATGCCGATCTCGGCGCTGATCGGTACGCCCGACGCCCGGTCGGCAGGGCTGACGGTGAGCGCCAGGTTCTCCTGCGGCGCCTGCGCGCTCGTCGTCGGCTGCGCGGCGTCCTTAGTGGCGGTGCATCCCGCCAGTGCCGTCGCGCCGCCCAGTACGGCGACCATGATCATCGCTCGGAACCCAGCCATCCCGCTGCCCCCCGTTTGTCCGCTTCACGGATATCGTGCACTATCGCGGGGGTTCGTGGGGCTTGGTCCTGGATACTGCTCCACAAGCAGATCAGGGTTCTAGGTCGAATCTTGGCCCAAGATTCGACCTAGAACCCTGATCCA
>NZ_JBFBAZ010000186.1:0-12956 GCF_040682475.1 Hamadaea sp. NPDC051192 | reverse complement strand
GAACCGGATGAGCTGCCCGAGCAGGGTGGTCTCGGCGTCCTGGCGGCCCCGGCCGAGCCGTTCGCGTAAGCCCGGCGCCCGCCCGGCGCCCCGCCCGGCGCCCGCCCGGCGCCCCGCCCGTCGCTCGCCTGGCGCCCGCCTGGCCGCCCGCCTGGCGTTGATCATGGAGTTTCCGGCCATGACACACCGGCGACACCACAGTTAACTCCATGATCAACGGCGAGAGCGGTGCGGGCGAGAGCGGCGGGAGCGCGAGCGGGAGCGAGCGGGGTGAGAGCGGGAGCGAGCGGGGTGAGAGCGAGCGGGGCGAGAGCGGCGAGCGGTCAGTGGGCGGGGGAGACGGCGACGGCTGTCCCCCACCGCTGGCGTACGCGCTCGACCTGGTCGCGGGTGAACGTGCCCTGGACCACGACGGCGCAGCGTACGGGGTCGATGTAGGAGGAGTAGTCGCTGAGCCCGGCGTCGGGCAGTTCGGCCTTGACCCCGCTGAGCTGGGCCAGGCTGTGGTCGCACCGCACCACCCGGTACGCCTGCGCCCCGGCCGCCACGGCGATGCGCTCGTCCCAGGCCGCCTGGTCGGCGGTCGGGCCGATGGCCACCACGTACGCCTTCCGCGGGTCGCCGCCGTCCCAGCCCGCCCCGACGAACACGTCGGACCGGCCGGCGGCCAGGTCGGTGAGCGCCTTCGCACCGGGGTGCCCGGCGAACCCGCCGACGTTGGCCGGGTTCCCGGCGACCACGAGGACGACGACGTCACCCGCGCCGAGCCCGGCGCCCGCCTTCGGTTCACTCAGGATGACCGTGCCGGCGTCGACGAGGACCTCCGGGGCGTACCGGACGACGGCGGCGAGCCGGCTCTCGGCGATGAGCTTGAGGGCGTACCGCGCCTGCTGGCCCTTGACGTCGGGGACGCGCACCCCGTCGGCCGGGTCGTCGGTCGGGCGCACCTGCGGCGCCGGCCCGTTGGCCGCTTGCACACCCGGCTGGGCGCAGCCACCGGCGGCCACGCCGGCGACGGTGACGAGCGCGGCGAGCACGATTGAGCGTCGCATCGGCGGCGTCCTCCCTACCTCACGTGACGCTGGATCATGGATCTAGGTCGAATCTTGAGGCAAGATTCGACCCGGAACCCTGATCCAGCGCCGAAAAAACCAAGAACAAAAGCCAGTCAGCTGGTCGCGATGTACACGTCGAGGGCGGCCTCGATCGAGTCGAACGATTCGGCGTACATGTAGGTCGAGGTGTTGGTGCGGGTGCCCGCGCCGCCGACGATCTGGCCGACGGCCGAGGCGGTGGTGCTGCCGTTGCGGAGGTAGACCGGTCCGCCCGAGTCGCCGGCCCGCACGATGGTCTCGCCGTTGCGGTAGAGGACCAGCAGCCCGGCGGTGCAGCCGACGCCGTCGCAGATCTGCCCGGTGACGCTGATGACGGTCAGGCTGCAGATCGCCGTGGTGACCATGCCGCTGGAGCAGATGCCGCTGCTCCCGGTCGTCACATAGGTCCGCGAGGTGACCGTACGCGTACAGGGCGAGCAGGGCTCGACGTGGATCACGTTGTCGTAGGTCTCGGCCGAGGAGTAGACGCGGCGGGCGTCGGTCGACGGGTACTCGCCCTGGATCGTGGCCTGCGATACCCCGTAGTACTGCGTCGAGGAGTAGATCGAGAGGCCGGAGCCGAAGCAGTGCCCGGCCGTCGACATGCCGGCGATCGCGTTGGTGCTGCGGCTGCGCACCATGAACCCGCTGGTGCAGGTGTTGGAGCCGGTGCTCGCGTTGTACCCGACCCGGATGCCGGCCCCGCCGAAGTGCGGCTCGCCGTCGTTGAGCCGGCCGGTGCGGCCGACCGGGCCGAGCTCCACCACGCCCCGGTCGCCGAGCAGGGCGGCGAGCTTCTCGGCCGCCTTGGTCTGCGCGGCGTCCACTGTGACGTGGAACTTCGAGTCCACCGGGTCCAGGTGGAAGGCGTACGCGAATTTCGAGTTGGCGTTGCGCCACTCGGTTCCAGTCAGGACCGCGTACGCGTCGGCGATGGCGGTCGCGGAGAAGCACCCCGTCTGCACCCGCAACTGGGGCGCGCCTTCCCCAAGGCTGGACTGCGCGTCAGCCAGTTGCTTCGCCAGTTCGGGCGTTCCCGCGTACTCAGGAGTGACGACAGCGACCAGCGACTGGCTGGAGTAGTCCGGGGCGAAGCCGATGAGCCCGCGCGTGACCTTCTTCGTGACCGTCGCGGAGCTGGGCAGGTGCCCGAAGACCCGGTCCTCGACCCCGACGAGGGCCGCGGTGGCGCGCTGGCCCTTGTCCCCCGCCAGCCATTCCTGGTACGGATATGTCCCGTCGTCGCCGGGAGCCGCAGCGCGCAGTGCGGCGGCGACGGTCGGCGTCCCGCCGGTGACCACACAGGACGATGTGGCCGGCTCCGCCGTGGCCGGCAGCGGCATCAGCGCCGTGACCAGGACCCCGACGGCCGCCACCGTGAGTGACCTCGATCGCATATGTACGCCCTCCCCGCGCTTGCCGTGCAACTTGCAACGCAAGGTAGTCGCGAGTGGACGCGCCGGGCAAGACCCATCCGTGCCGACGGATGTCACGTTCCGGTCAAGATCGGCTACCGGAAGTCGCGTGAGGACGGTCTTGTCGCGATCGGGAGGTGCTCCAGCCGTTCCGCGGACAGATTGACGACACCACTCGCGATCTCCAGCCGCCCCCGGATCAACAGGGCGCTACTGGTGCGGGCGACCCGGCGATGCCGCACCCACAGGCCCGGCGAGCAGACCACGTTGAGCATGCCGGTCTCGTCCTCCAGGCTGAGGAAGGTCACGCCACCGGCGGTGCCGGGCCGCTGGCGGTGCGTGACGAGCCCGCCGACCAGCACGCGGGTGCCGTCGGGCGCCCGGCCCAGCTGCGCGATCGGGATGGCGCCCCGCTCGCCCAGCATCGCGCGGACCAGCCGGATCGGGTGGTCGTCCGGGCTCATCCCGGTCGCCCACACGTCCGCGACCAGCTTGTCCACATCGTCCATCCCGGGCAGCGCCGGCGCGTCCAGGCCCGCGATGGTGCCGGGCAGGCGGTCCGGCCGGTCCTGCGCGGCGGCCCCGGCGGCCCACAGCGCGGCCCGCCGGTCCAGGCCCAGTGGGGCGAAGGCGTCCGCGGTGGCCAGGGCTTCCAGGTGCGCGGTGGTCAGTTCCGCACGCCGCGCCAGGTCCGCCAGATCGCGATAAGGGCCGCCGCGGTCCCGTTCCGCCACGATGCGCTCGGCCACTTCCTCCCCAAGCGTACGCACAGCGCCGAGCCCGAGCCGGACAGCGGGGCCGCCCAGTCCCCAGCGGCTCGGCGGCTCACCGGCGACCGACCCCCAGCGGGCCGCCCCCTCACTCTCCAAAGTGGCCTTCGCATGGCTCCGGTTGATGTCCGGGCGGCGTACCTCGACTCCGTGGCGCCGGGCGTCGTCGGTCAGCGACTGCGGCGAGTAGAACCCCATCGGCTGCGCGTTGAGCAGCGCGGCGAGGAACGCGGCCGGGTGGTACCGCTTGAGCCAGGAGCTGGCGTAGACGAGGTACGCGAAGCTCATCGCGTGGCTCTCCGGGAAACCGTAGGACGCGAACGCCTCCAGCTTGGCGTAGACGTCGTCGGCGACCGGGCCGGTGATGCCGTTGGCCGCCATCCCGGCGTAGAGCCGATCGCGCAGCCGGGCCATCTTCTCGACCGACCGCTTGGCGCCCATCGCCCGGCGCAACTGGTCGGACTCGTTCGGGGTGAACCCCGCGACGTCGATGGCCAGCTGCATCATCTGCTCCTGGAACAGCGGTACGCCCAGGGTCTTCTCCAACGCGTTGCGCATCAGCGAATGCGGATAGGTCGGCTCCTCCAGCTTGTTCTTGCGGCGGATGTAGGGATGCACCGAACCGCCCTGGATCGGGCCGGGCCGGATCAGCGCGACCTCCACCACCAGGTCGTAGAACTCGCGGGGTTTCAGCCGGGGCAGGGTGGACATCTGCGCCCGGCTCTCCACCTGGAACACGCCGACCGAGTCGGCCCGGCACAGCATGTCGTAGACCTCCGGGTCGTCCATCGGCATGTTCGCGAGATCCATCTCCTCGCCGAGGAACTCGAAGGCGTACCGCAGCGCCGAGAGCATGCCGAGCCCCAGCAGGTCGAACTTGACCAGGCCGATGGCGGCACAGTCGTCCTTGTCCCACTGGAGCACGGTCCGGCCGGGCATCCGCGCCCACTCCACCGGACACACCTCGATCACCGGGCGGTCGCAGATCACCATGCCGCCGGAGTGGATGCCCAGGTGCCGGGGAAAGGTCATCACCTGGTTGGCGAACTCCACCACGTGATCGGGGATGCCCTCGTTGCGGCCGTCCTGGGCGTCGATCCCCGACCACCGGTCCAGCTGCTTGGACCAGGCGTCCTGCTGGCCCGGGGAGAAGCCGAAGGCGCGGGCCATGTCGCGGACCGCCGACCGCGGCCGGTACGAGATGACGTTGGCGACCTGGGCCGCGTGCCGCCGCCCGTACTTCTCGTAGACGTACTGGATGACCTTCTCCCGCTGGTCGGACTCGATGTCGACGTCGATGTCCGGCGGGCCGTCCCGTTCCTCGGCGAGGAACCGCTCGAACAGCAGACGATGCGCCACGGAGTCCACATTGGTGATCCAGAGGGCGTAGCAGACCGCGCTGTTGGCCGCCGAGCCCCGGCCCTGGCAGTAGATCCGGTTCTCTTTGCAGAACTTCACGATGTCGTAGACGATCAGGAAGTACCCCGGATAGTTGAGCTTGGCGATCAACGCCAGCTCGTGCTCGATCTGGGCGTACGCCGCCGGATGGTTCGGCCCGTAGCGGGCCTCGGCCCCCTCGTAGACGATCTTGCGCAGGTAGGAGTTCTCGTCATAGCCCGGCGGCACCGGATAGGGCGGCAGGTTCGGCGCGACCAGGTGCAGGTCGAAGGCGAGTTCCTCGCCCAGCCGGGCGGCGTTGGCGACCACCCCCGGGAAGTACGCGAACCGCGCCGCCATCTCCTCCCCCGACCGCAGGTACGCCGTACCCGCCGCGGGCAGCCACGGATCGATCTCGTCGAGCGACCGCCGCGCCCGGACCGCCGCCAGCGTCGTCGCCAGCCGCCGTCGCCCCGGCGCGTGAAAGTGCACGTTGTTGGTGGCGACGGCGGTCAGTCTCCGGCTCTCCGCCAGCGCGAAGAGCGCCTCGTTGCGGTCGACGTCGAACGGGTCGCCGTGGTCGATCAGCTCGACGACGACGTTCTCCCGCCCGAACAGGTCGACCAGCCGATCCAGCTCCCGTTCCGCGGCGCTTTCCCCCTGCCGGGCGAGCGCCTGGGGAACGTGGCCCTTCCGGCAGCCGGTCAGCACCACCGCGTGGTCCTTGACGGCGGCGGCGATCTGCTCGATGTCGTACTTCGGGCGGCCCTTCTCACCCCCGGCCAGCTGCGCCTCCGCGATCGCGGCGGACAGTCGCGCGTACCCGTGCTGGCCCCGGGCCAGCAACAGCAGATGACGGCCGGCCGGATCAGGCTCCCCCGCCTGGGCGCCCGGCAGATCCAGGCTCAACTCGGAGCCGAAGATCGTGGGCAGTCCCCAGTCCCGGGCCTCCTCCGAGAACCGCACCACGCCCGGCATCCCGTCGTGATCGGTCACCGCCAGCCCGGTCAACCCCAGGCGGACAGCCTCCCGGACCAGTTCCTCCGGATGACTCGCCCCGTCGAGGAAACTGAAATTCGTGTGGCAGTGCAGTTCGGCGTACGCGACCTCGGCCTGCCGCCGGACCAGCGCCGGCGCCTGCGGGCGCTCCCGCTTGCGGCTCTGCGGGCCGATCTCGTCCTCGGCCAGCGGGTCCACCACCCGGCCCGCCTCGGGCCCGGACAGCCGCCGCTCCAGCTCCTTCCACGGCAGCGCCTCACCACCATTGAACCGACTCACCCGAACAACTGTACTAACCCCCCACCCCCTCATCGTTGATCATGGAGTTAACTGTGGTCTCGACGGTGTGTCGAGGGGGCAAACTCCATGATCAACGCAGGGAAGGAGTCGGGGGTCGGCGAGGTCGGTTAGTCGAAGACGACTGCGGCGTACCACTCGCCGCCGCGCAGCGTGACGACCACCGCGCGGTCGTCGAGCAGGACCTGGAGCCGGGCCGACCGTTCGGCGACCCGGCCGTCCCACCAGTGGTCGTCGATCGGCCAGGGTCCGTTCCAGCCCACGATCGGGACGGCTGTCCCGTCGAGGAGCAGTGCGGCGGGCGGCGCGCTCATCCGCAGTCGACCGTCGATCGTCACCGGTTCGCCGTGTTCGTCGAGGACCCGCACCGGCCGTTGCGGGACCGCCAGCAGCGCACCCGACGGGGCGGGCGTACGCCCTGGCCAGGGCCGGTCGTCCGGCGGCGGTCGCTCGTCGCCCCAGGGGATCAGCCCCCACGGGATGAGCCGCCCGTACTGGCGGCCGCCGAGCGCCGGGGTGAGCACCGCGTCCGGGCCGAGCAGGCCCTGCACCCGGGTGGCCGCCCGGTTCGCCCGGTCCCGCTCCGGCCCCGTCTCGCCCCACAGCCCCGGCTGCAACCCCACCTGCCGCAACACGCCGTCCGGCGTCAGCGTCAGCCGCAGCACTCCGCCGGTCGGCCGTTCGGGGCGCAGCAGCCAGCCTTCCAACTGCCATCGGACCCGGTCGGCGATGCCCGCGGCGGTCAGGATGCCGTCGTGCCGCCAGATCCGATGCAGTTCCTCCCCGTGCACGGTCACCGCGTCGATCGCCAGCCGGGTGCAGGCCATCCCGTACGCGGCCAGCCGTTCGTGCAGCTGTTCGGCGAGTGATCGGGCGGCGAAGGCGGCCACGTCGACCCGGTCGATCGGCTCTTCGAACTCCTCGCCGATCGCCAGGTCGGGCGGGGCGCTGCGGATCGCCAGCGGCCGGGTGTCGAGTCCGGCCGCGAGCTTGTGCGCGACGGCGGCGTCGAGGCCGAACCGGGCCAGCACGTCCGACGGCGGCAGGGCCGCGTACGCCCCGAGGGTGTGCACGCCGAGGCGACGCAGGAGGTCGATGAGTTTGGCCCGGCCGCCGAAGCCGTCGAGCAAGCCGATCGGCAGCCCCGCCAGGTACGCAGCGGTCTGCCCGGCGGGGACGAGCCGGCCGGCCCGGGCGGCGATCCCGGCGGCGAACACGCCTTCGGCCATGCTGATCTGGGCTTCGACGCCGCAGGCCTGGGCGATGTGCTCGACGACCTGTTCGGCCGCGATCTCCTCACCGCCGAAGTAGCGGGCCGGACCGCGTACGGCGAACGCGCACGTCCCGGGGCGGAGCGCAGCGACCCCGGCGACCACTTCCTCCGCGGCGGTGATCACCGGTTCGAAGGCGCGCGCGTCACGCCCGGGGTCGTCATCGACCGCCACCGACCGGGGCGAGGTGCTCTGCGCTTCGCGTTTGCGCATCCCCCGGCGTACGCCGTCCGCCCGGGCCGCCGCCGAGCAGGCCAGCACCCGGTTGTTCTGCAGGACGATGACGGGTCCCGCCGCGTCGACTCCGTCGATGATCTCGGCGGCGATCACCGGCCAGTCGGGACACCACACCACCGCCGTACGCCCGGCGTCAGCCACCGGAGATCGCGCGCAGGTGGCCGCGCGAAGACCGGGGGTCCACTGTGGCCTCGGTGACGTGGGGCCGGATCCCGCCCGTCTCGGTGGGCAGCCAGACGTCGACCTCCCGGGGCCGGGCGGCCGTTCCACGGCCCCGGGCGGCGATCGTCAGGTGCCGGCACCGCAGCCGGCCGTGCCCGGGACCCAGCCCCTGCCATTGCGCGCCGATCGGCTCAAGGACCAGGTCGGCGGAGTCCCAGTGCCCCATCGGGAGCAGGACGCTGCCCCGCAGCCGGGCGCGGGCGGACAGCCGCGCGGCGTTCTGCGGGGTCACCTGCTCGCGGACGGCCACGACCACCAGGTCGAACCCGTCGAGCAGGGTGGCGACGACTTCCGGCCACTTGGTGCCGGGCTGCGGCACCAGGGCCAGTCGTTCGAGGACGATGCCCAGTTCGGCAGCGGCGGCCACGCCGAGTTCGGGCAGCCCGACGATGGCGCACCAGGAACCCGTGCGCGACGCCTCGGCGAGTAACGCGAGCATCACCGAGGTCCCGCCCCAGCTCGTCCGCTCGGCCGACCGCAACGGGGTCAGCCTCGGGGTTCGAGCGCTGCGTGCGGCGGCTGCCCGGGTCGCCGCCGCACGCAGCGCCCCGCCCGGCGAGCCGTCCCCGCCGGGGGTCTGCAGTGCCCGGGTGATCGTCACCGTGCTGCCCCGCCGCAGCCCACCGCCGGGGAGCAGCGGTTGCAACGCGGCCGTCACCGGGAGCATGCGGCTGACGTCGTCGCCGGCGAGTTCCCCGGCCGTGGTCACGGACTCGGCCGCGACGGCCACGCTGGTCGCGGCTCTGGGCCCCCCGCCGGGCGAACCGGCGGAGCCTCCGGAACTGGGCGTCAGCCGTCGCCCCCGGGCGGCCGAGGCGACCGTGATCGGCCCGGCCCCGGACGAGGCCACCAGCTCGGCGAGTTCCGCCGCCCGCCGCGCGCTGGACATGGTTGTGCTGCTCCCCCGGCTCGGTGTGTCAGACGACCGGGGCGGGATGGGACAGGCCCAGCGAGCCCTGGACGACGTCGATGAACTGGCCGGCGGCCCGCACCAGGTCATCGGCCTCCCGGGTGGTCACCTTGGCGATGCCGGCCTCGGCGGCCGACCGCTTGGCGGCGCCGACGGCGAAGAACTCGGCCCACTCCGCCAGCTCCGGGGCGACCTTGATGAGCAGGAGCCAGGCGCTGGTCACCCGGGACCGGCGACGGCCGGCGACGGGCTGAGCACGCATGGCGAGAACGGCGGCGGCCGCACGCAGGGCAGCCAGGTGAGCGGTGGCGTATCGCTGGGCGGCCGACGGCGCGGCGGAGGCTTCGAGCAGGCCTCGGCGAGCGAGCGCGATCAGCTCGACGGGGGTGCGATGCGGCAGCAGATGAGCGGAGACGGTGGTACGGGCGGCACCCGCGATCAGCGATGGCGTGGTCATCTGTGCGTCTCCATTCGGCGGTCGACGATCTGGTCGAACACACCACTGCGGGGGAAGACGCAGCAGCTCGCGGCTGCTTCACCACACCTCGCGTACGCGAGGCGGGGGCGCGGCGGTGGTCGGCGTCGCCGCCACCGCCTCGCCGGCTGGCCGGGGGGTGTGGAGCTTCCCCACACCACACCCGACCGGCCAACCGATCGGGTACGCCATCCGCCACCCGGGGGTCGGGTGGGCGGCGGATGGCGATCCCGCCTGTCAGAACCGCGAACACCGCGAATGTCCTTCGGTTCTGGAGTGGCGCGCTGCGCAAGCGCGCCGCCTGCGGGGTCACGGCCGCGAACCGCTCCCCCTGCAGGACACTCTATTCGAACACTGTTCGAAAGTCTAGAACGCTCGTTCGAACTCTTGGGCAAGTCTACCGCGAAGGTACGACAAAAACCGACCTCGCGGCGGCGCGCTGCCGGACCCCCTTCCAGCCGCCAGGTGGGACAATCGCGGGATGCATGACCACCCCAACGTCCGCGCCGTGCAGGACGCCCTCGCCTGCGCCGACGCGGTGGACGGCAGCGGCCGCCCCAGCACGATTCGCATCCTCCCGGAGGCGGTGCACACCGCGGCGCTGGCCGCGGCCGCGCTCGGCGTCGAGGTCGGCCAGATCGCCAACTCGTTGATCTTCTCCGCCGACGGCGATCCCCTCCTCGTCCTCACCTCGGGCGCGCACCGCGTGGACACCAAGCTGATCGCCCGGACCCTCGAACTGTCGCGTGTGGACCGAGCTACGCCGGAGTTCGTCCGCGAGCACACGGGCCAAGCCATCGGCGGCGTCGCGCCGCTCGGTCACCCCAAGCCGGTGCGCACGATCGTCGATCAGGCACTCGAAGGGTACGCCGAGGTCTGGGCGGCCGGCGGAGTGCCCCAGTCGGTATTCCCCACCACCTACGCCGAGCTGCTGCGGATCACCGGCGGCGTACCTGTGAAGGTGAACTGACCCATGGGCATCCGGCTGATCGCCTGGACTCCGGAAGACCTGCAACGGCGGCTGTCCGAAGTCATCGAGGTCTACGGGGAGGCGATGGGACACTCCGGCGCCGACCTGCAGGCTCGGGCCGGGCGCTTCGCCGCCCACGTACGCCGTCCCGACGTGCGGGGCGTCGCCACCCTGACGACGGACGGGCAGTTGCTCGGCTTCGGCTACGGCTATCCGGGCGGGCCCGGCCAGTGGTGGCACGACCAGGTCAGCTCGGCGCTCGACGCCGACCAGCGCAAACTCTGGATGACAGATCCATTCGAGATCGTCGAGCTGCACGTACGCCCGGCGGCGCAGGGCCACGGCATCGGCGCCCAGCAGCTCAGCGCCCTGCTGAAGATGGCGACCGGGGAGACCGCGCTGCTGTCCACACCGGAGGCGGACGAGCAGAAGTCCCGCGCCTGGCGGCTCTACCGCCGGTTCGGCTTCTCCGATGTGCTGCGTCATTTCCTCTTCCCGGGAGACTTCCGCCCGTTCGCCGTGCTGGGCCGTCCGCTGCCGCTCGACTGACCCCGGCGCTCTTCAAGCGTGCGGATCACGGTTACGCATACCGACATCGCCCCCGGAGGCATGCGTAACCGTGATCTGCGGCCGGGGGAAGGACGGGGGAAGGACGGGTCAGAAGCGGAGTCCCTTGCGGGCGGCCGCCAGCAGCTGGACGAACCCGAACAGGCCGAGCAACGCCCACAGGGCGAGCACGAGGGTGCTGGTGCCGGCGGGCAGGTCCTCGGCGAGCGGGTAAACGACGGCGGCGATGATCAGCAGGGCGAACGTGCACGCGATCCGCAGTGGACGGTCGCCTACCGTCGACGTGCCGGCCGGGCGCATGCCACCGGCCATGGCTCGCGCGCGGACGTACTCGTGCGCCGCCATCAGCACGCCACAGATCAGGATGAGCAGCGTGGCGGCGCCCAGCGCGGCGGCCGCCCACAGCCAGCAGAGCTCGGCCGCCCGTTCGGCGAGGCTGCGGTAGAACGCTTCCCGGCGCATCGGCCCGCCCAGCAGTACGCTCACCGCCCGGCTGGCCGCCTCGGCCAGCAGCCCGATCCCCATGAGGACGACGGCGAGCAACGGCCAGCGCCCGCCGCCCGCCGCGATCAGCGGGACGAACAGGGCGGCCAGCACAGCTCCGGCGGTCGTCATCGCGGCGGTGCCCCCGATCCGGGTCAGCGCGATCCCACACCGGTAGGCCAGCCGAGCCCACCAGCGCTGTCCGGGTCCGGCGTGCCGCAGGTCGAATCCGTCGTTGGCGGCGGCCCAGGCGGTCACGAACCGCGGCCAGTCCATGATCGCCCGCGGGTTCACGACGGGCTCGGCGGGTACCTCGCCTTCGGTCTCCGTCCAGTCCGTCGCGCCGTCGCCGATCATGATCCCCCGCTGTCGCTTCCTACACGAGCGCACCCTCTCGCAGGTTGCGCCAGACCTCCCGGCTGGATGTCGACCTGTTCAACGTGATGAAGTGCAATCCGGGTGCGCCCTCGACGAGAAGTCGATCGCTCAGCGCGGTCGCCACCTCCACGCCGATCGCGCGTACCGCCGCGGGATCGTCGGCGACCTCGCGCAGCCGCGCGGCCAGATCCGCGGGGAAGACCATGCCGGTGAGCTGGGCGAACCGCTCGATCTGCGAGACGTTCGTGACCGGCATGACGCCGGGCACGATCGGGTTGTCGTAGCCGCGTGCCGCGACCGCGTCGCGCAGCCGGGCGTAGTCCTCCCAGTTGAAGAAGATCTGGGTGATCGCGAAGTCGGCGCCGAGCTGGAACTTGCGCACCAGGGTGTCGACGTCCTCCGCCAGCGACCGCGAGCGCGGGTGCTGCTCGACGAACGCGGCCACCCCCACGCAGAAGTCGCCGCTCTCGCGGACCAACTTGACCAGCTCGTCGGCGTGGGTCAGGCCCTTCGGGTGCGCGATCCACTCGGCCTGCGGGTCGCCGGGCGGATCGCCGCGCACCGTCAGGACGTTGCGTACGCCGCTGTCCGCGTAATGCCCGATGACGTTGCGCAGCTCGGCCACGGAGTGGTTGACCGCCGTGAGGTGGCCCATCGGCACCAGGGTGGTCTGCCCGGCGATCCGCTCGGTCCAAGCCACGGTCGTGTCCCGGGTCGTGCCGCCCGCGCCATAGGTGATCGACACGTACGCCGGGCGCAGCGCCTCCAGCTCGCGGATGGCCTGCCAGAGCAGCACATCGCCGGCCGGTGTCTTGGGCGCGAAGAACTCGAACGAGATCGTCGGCTCCGCCGAGGCGAGCAGATGTCCCACGGTCGGCCGGTCGCCGGGCAAGGTCGAGGGGGCGCCTAGGGTCATGCCCGTCACTCTAGCGCCGACCAGGACAAACGACCGCATCCGTCTCAGTCGGTGGCCGCCCGGACGCCGTTCTTTCCGACGGATCGGGCCGGCGGCGATGAGTTCCAGGCCTGCCGGTCGTCAGTAGTGGTGACCCCGACGACAGGAGGCCGACCGTGCTCAGCCCAGAGACGCCGCCGCCCGAGCCGGTCGTCTGGGCGCTCGGCCCGGTGCTGGCCCGCGCCGACACCCCGGTGCTCTGCGAACGGCTGGCGACCCTGCTCGACGCCGTCGACGGGGTGGTGGTCTTCGACGTCAGCGCCGTCTGCCGTCCGGACGCGGCGACCGTGGACGCCCTGGCCCGCTTGCAACTGACCGCCAGGCGGCGCGGACGCCGCATTGTGATCACCGGGGCGAACCCGCGGCTCCTCCTGCTCGTCTCGCTGATCGGCGTCGACGGCCTCCTCCCCCTGGACTGACTTCCCCGTCCCGGCGGTGGTCCATCCGCGACCGTAAACGCCACCGCGAGTTTCTCGACTTCCTGCAGGTCCTGCGCTGGCAGTTCCCCACCGGCCGCCTGTATGTGATCGTGGACA
>NZ_JBFBAZ010000185.1:0-13049 GCF_040682475.1 Hamadaea sp. NPDC051192 | reverse complement strand
TCGACCCCGGGCACGGCAGCGCCGACGATCCCGGGGTCACCGTCCCGGACGGGCCGCTGCGGTGGTCCGAGGCCGATCTCGCGTACGACTTGGCCGCCCGGTTGGAGGGCCGGCTGGCCGCCTGCGGCATGCGCGTACATCTGACGCGCGGGCCCAATCCGCCCGCGGAGGTCTCCAGCCTGCAGCGGGCGCAGCTCGCCAACGACCTCGGCGCCGACCTGCTGATCTCCATCCACCTCGACGGGCACAAGAACCCGGAGGCTGACGGGGTCGCCGCGTTCCACTACGGCACCGACAACGGCGTCACCTCCACGATGGGGGAGCGGCTGGCCGGGCTGGTGCTCCGCGAGATCGTGGCCCGGACCGGGCTACGCAACTGCCAGGTGCACGCCAAGAGCTGGGACGTCCTCAAGCTCACCCGGATGCCCGCCGTACGCGTCGACATCGGCTATCTGACCTCGCCGTCGGACCGGGAGCGGCTGACCGATCCCCGGTTCCGCGATCGGGTCGTCGAGGCGATCGTGGCGGCCGTGCAGCGCATGTACTACCCCGTCGACGCCGATGTGCTCACCGGCTCGATCGACGTCAGCGCGCTACGAGCCGAGTTGGCCCGATAGCGACCGCGTCGCCGGGCGTACCGGGCGCAGCAGGCCCTCGGGGGACATCGAGCCGAGGAGCTTCTCCAGGGCGTACTCGACGTCGGACTTCCATGAGAGCGCTGTTCTCAGCTCCATCCGCAGGCGGGGGAAGCGCGGGTGCGGGCGGACGGTCTTGAAGCCGACCGCCGTGAAGAAGTCGGCCGGAGTCACGCAGCCCACCGGGCCCAGCTCGGAGTCGAGTTCGCCGAACTTGGCGTCGCCGAACGCCTCGATCGCCTTGATCCCGCGCTTCATCAGGTCGCGGGCCATCGCCTGGACGAGCATGCGCCCCAGCCCGCCCCCGGCGAACGGCGCGACCACGTTGGCCGTCATGAACAGGGCGGCGTCGGGGGAGACCGGCGAGGTCGGGAAGGCATGACTACGCGGCACGTAAGCCGGCGGCGCGTACATGACGAAGCCGGCGGGCATCCCGTCGACGTAGACGATCTTGCCGCAGGAACCCCATTCGAGGAGCGTCTGCGAGACCCAGGCTTCCTTCTCCAGCCCCGGATCACCGTTGGCGCAGGCGCGCTCGGCCGAGACGGGATCCAGCTCCCAATACACGCAGCCCCGGCAACTGCGGGGCAGGTCTTCCAGGGTGTCCAGGGTCAGATTGACCACGCGTCGCGACATGGCGTGCCCGCTCTGGGTAGTGATGCTGGAATTTGCCGACCACTCGACCTTACGCGCCGTAACTACCGTTGGCGAGGAGATCCGGACACGATCCGCCGTTCGCGTCCATCTACCGGGACGAAGAGCCATCTTCGGCGAACTGGCCGCGACCCGGGTGCCCACGCGCCGTTACTATCGAAGCTTGTATGCGCGCCTCGCCAGGGGCGCTGGGAGGCGAGGCTGGCATGAGCGGCTGGAGTGACAGCAGCGGAACGACGCTGGACGACTACACCGGGGTGTACGCACAGCGCGTCGCCGGAATGACCGCCAGCGAGATCCGAGCTCTCTTCGCCGTAGCCAACCGCCCCGAGGTCGTCTCCCTCGCTGGGGGCGCCCCCTACACCTCAGCCCTGCCGCTGGACGCCATCGGCGAGATGCTGCGCGACCTGATCGCGAACCAGGGCGCCCAGGCGCTCCAGTACGGCATCGGCCAGGGCCTGCCCGAGCTGCGCGAGCAGATCTGCGAGGTGATGGCCGACAGCGGCATCGACGCGGCCATGGGCGCCTCGCCGGACGACGTCGTCGTGACCATCGGCGGCCAGCAGGCGCTCGACCTGGTCGCGCGACTGTTCCTCGATCCCGGTGACGTCGTGCTCGCCGAGGGCCCGACCTATGTCGGCGCGCTCGGCGCGTTCCAGGCGGCGCAGGCCCGCGTGACCCATGTCGCCATGGACGACGACGGTCTCATCCCCGCCGCGCTCGAAGAGGCGATCACGGCCACCGCCGCGGCCGGACGCCGGGCGAAGTTCCTCTACACGATCCCGACCTACCAGAATCCGGCCGGCGTGACCCTCAGCGAGGAGCGCCGGGAGCAGGTCCTGGACATCTGCGAACGCGCCGGACTGCTGGTCATCGAGGACGACCCGTACGGCAAGCTCAGCTTCGGCGGCCAGGCTCCGCGCCCGCTGCGCGCCCGCCGCCGGGACGGGGTCTTCTACCTGTCCACGTTCTCCAAGACGATCGCGGCCGGGCTGCGGGTGGGCTGGATTCTGGCTCCCCACGCGGTACGCGACAAGCTGGTGATCGCGACCGAGGCGCAGATCCTCTGCCCGCCCCACTTCTCGCAGTACGCCGTGAGCACCTATCTCGCGACGATGCCGTGGCGGGAGCAGATCAAGACGTTCGCGCAGCTCTACTCGGAGCGCCGGGACGCCATGCTGGAGTCGCTGGCCGACCTGATGCCGGCCGGGATGACCTGGACCAAGCCGGACGGCGGCCTGTTCGTGTGGGCGACGCTGCCGGAGGGGATGGACGCCAAGGCGATGATGCCGCGCGCGATCGCCGCCCGGGTGGCGTACGTGCCGGGAACGGGCTTCTACGCCGACGGCACCGGCCGGCAGCACATCCGGCTCAACTTCTCCTTCCCGCCCGCTGAGCGCATCCGTGAGGGCGTACGCCGTCTCGCCGGGGTCATCGAGCAGGAGATGGCGATGCGGGCCGTCTTCGGCTCCGGGAGCGGCCTCGGCACTGTGCCGTCGACGGGGACCAGTTGGCCGGGGGCCGACAACCCCGGCCTGGCATGATCGAGGCCATGCCGAGCACCACCCAGGTCGACCGCGTCCTCGTCCTCGCCGGGGGCCTGTCCTACGAACGGGACGTCTCGCTGCGCTCCGGCCAGCGGGTGATCGACGCGCTCAAGGCGGTCGGGGTCGACGCCGAACTGCACGATCCCGACGTCACGCTGCTGCCGCTGTTGCGGGAGGACCCGCCGGACGCGATCGTCATCGCCCTGCACGGCGGGATCGGCGAGGACGGCAGCCTCCGTGGCGTGCTCGACCTCTCCGGCGTCCCTTACGTCGGCTGCGACGCACGGGCGGCCCGGCTGGCCTGGGACAAGCCGTCGGCGAAAGCAGTGCTCTCGGAGGCCGGGATCCCGACTCCGGAGTGGGTCGCGCTGCCACACGAGCGCTTCTCCGAACTCGGCGCGGTAGCAGTGCTGGATCGCATCGTGGAACGCCTCGGCCTGCCGCTCATGGTCAAGCCCGCGCAGGGCGGATCGGGTCTCGGCGCCTCCGTCGTGCGTACGGCGGACGCGCTGCCCGCCGCGATGGTGGGCTGCTTCGCGTACGGGCCGACGGCGCTGGTCGAGCGTTATGTCGGCGGCGTGGACGTGGCCGTCTCGGTGATCGACCTGGGGGAGGGGCCGTTGGCGCTCCCGGCGGTCGAGATCGTGCCGAACAGCGGCGTCTACGACTACGCCGCCCGCTACACGGCGGGCGTGACGACGTGGCACACGCCGGCTCGGCTCAAGCCCGAGGTAGCCGAGGAGGTCGCCGCCGCGGCCCTGGCCGCGCACCAGGCGCTCGGGCTGCGCGACCTGTCCCGGGTCGACCTGATCGTCACGCCCGAAGGCGAGTGCACCGTTCTCGAGGTGAACGTAGCGCCGGGAATGACCGAGACGTCGCTGCTGCCGATGGCCGTGCAGGCCGCCGGCTTGGACTTCGGCCAGGTGCTCGCGAAGCTCGTCCAGCGCGCTGCGGCCCGTTAGTCGCCGTCGGCGGTCGCTGCTGTCCGCGTACTCGTGAAGAGCAGGAGACCGGCCAGCGCGAAAAGCGCCGCGCAGAACTCCACCGGGACCACCGATCCGGCCGCGCCGCGCAGCGCCGCGACCGTGAGCGGCACGGTGGTCGCGCCGATCGCGGCGGAGGTGCTGAGCATGCCCGCGACCGTGCCGAAGTGGGCGGTGCCGAAGTGCTGGGCGACCAGCGCGGGGCGCGTGACTGTCGCGACGCCGAAGCCGAGGCCGACGGTGACCACGCAGAGCACCGCTCCCACGGTCGCGCGCCCGACGAACGGGAGGAGCCCGAGCGCGACGCCCTGCACCGCGAACAGTCCACACACGACGCCGACCGGCTGGGTCCAGCGCTGTAACGCGGTGATGGCGATCCGGCCGGTGACCGAGAGCAGGCCGATGAGCCCGGCGATGCTCGCGGCGACGGTCGTCGAGTGCCCGAGGTCGCGCAGAATGCTCACGAGCTGGATGCCCAGCGTGGTGACGACGGAGCTGTTGGCGGTGAAGGCCACCGCGTAGAGCCAGAAGAGCGGCCGCCGCAATGTTTCCGCGATCACCGTCTTGCTCGCGTGCCCGTGCCGATGGCTGGTCGCCGGGCCCTCGGGAACTGCGACGAAGTGCAGCGGAATGGTGACCACACCGAGGATCGCAGCCAGCCAGAGCAGCGTCTCGCGCCAGCCCAGATGCTCCACCAGCGCGCCCGTGAGCGGCAGGAAGACGGTGCTCGCGAAGCCGCCGACGATCGTGACGGTCAGCAGCGCCAGCGCGCGCCGCTCAGCGGGCATCCGAGGGACGATCACCGCGAAGGCCGGCTCGTAGAGGACCAACGCCCAGGTCACGCCGATCCCGGCCCACACGACATAGAGCGTCATGAGACCGTCCACTTGGGACGCCGCCACCAGCAGGAGGGTCGCGCCGACCGAGCCCGCGGTCATCAGGCCACGCCCGCCGCGCCGATCGATCCACCGCCCCGCCAGCACCGCGGTACCCGCCGACGCCAGGGTGCACAAGGTCATCGCGAAGGTCACCCTGGTCGGGCTGGCGCCGAGATCGCGCGACATCGGCGTCAACAGCACCGAGTACGCGTAGAAGAGGCAGCCGTAGCCCACCAGTGACGTGACGGCGAGCGAGCCGACCAGTACCCTGCCGCGCGCGCCCACCCGGTCAGCGTACTCAATTCACGATCTTGGCTTGCCCCTGCCGCAGCTCCCGCATCGCCCGCCAGGACGGCGATCCCGGCTCGGTGGTGTAGACGATGAGGCGCTGATCCCGATCGGGGATCAACAGCACCTCGCAGTGGAAGTCGACAGTGCCGACGACGGGGTGCACGAAGGTCTTGTTCATGCCCCGGCGTACCTCGACCTCGTGGTCGGCCCACAGTTCGCCGAACTCGGGACTCAACCGCAGCAGCTCGGCGACGAGACTGTTGAGACTGTCGTCGTCGGGGTAGCGGGCCGAGGCCGCCCGAAGGTCGGCGACGGCCGACCGGACGAAGACGCTGTGGTCGAGGTCGCAGAGGTACTCGGCCAGATGCGGCGACCGGAAGATCCAGCGCAGCATGTTCCGCTCGACCCCGGGCGCGCTGAGATCGCCGATGAACTCCGTCGCCAGCTCGTTCCAGGCGAGAATGTCGTACTTGACGTCGATCACGTACGCGGGCTGGTCCGACATCGCGCTGATCATGTTCAGAATGCCGCGCGGCACATCGCCGGCGGGACGGCTGGCGGGGGAGACGGTCTCCCCGGCCAGGTGGAACAGATACGCCCGCTCGTCGATGCTCAGCATCAGCGCCCGGCCGAGTGCGTTCAGGATCTGCCGGGACGGCCGGGGACCCCGAGCCTGCTCCAGTCGCGTGTAGTACTCCACCGACATCCCGGCGAGCTGAGCCACCTCCTGGCGCCGCAACCCAGGCGTACGCCGCCGGCCGTTGTCCGGCAACCCGACGTCGATCGGCCGGAGCCGGGCCCTTCTGTCTCGCAGGTACTCGGCGAGATCCGCACGGTTCATGCCTTCCAGCTTCCTACGCTTCTGGCGCGCTATCCAGGTACCGGCGATACCACCCTCAGCCGGGCCTCCCTGATCACCGCCACGCTCGGCACTGTGGATCACATGACTTCGATCGCACTCATCACCGGCGCCAACAAGGGAATCGGCTACGAGATCGCCCGCGGCCTCGGCACGGCGGGCTACACCGTCCTGCTCGGAGCGCGAGACACCGAGCGGGGAACCGCAGCCGCCACGGCGTTGGCCGCCGACGGACTCGACGTCCGGTACGTCCAACTCGACGTGACCGACCCGGCCTCGGTCGCTGCGGCCGCCAAGCACATCGACAACGAGTACGCCCACCTCGACGTCCTCGTGAACAACGCCGGCATCGCCCGGGCCGACGGCGACGAGCGGGCCCTGGACCCGGCCGCCTGGGCGCCGAGCGGACAGTCCGTCGACTCGATCCGAGCCGTCTTCGAGGTGAACGTCTTCGGCCTGGTCACCGTCACAAACGCGATGCTGCCGCTGATTCGCAAGGCGGAAGCCGGCCGGATCGTCAACGTCGCCAGCGAAGTCGGCTCGTTCGGCCTGAGCCTCGACCAGTCGAGCCCCTACTGGTCGCTGGTGAGCATCGGATACCCCGTCTCCAAGACGGCGGTCAACATGATCACCGTCCAGTACGCCAAGGAACTCTGGGACACGCCCATCAAGGTGAACTCGGTCTGCCCCGGTTACACCGCGACCGACCTCAACGGAAAATCCGGGTTCAAGACGCCGGAAGACGGAGCGCGGGTGGCCGTACGCCTCGCCCAGATCGGGGCGGACGGGCCGACGGCGCAGTTCTTCAACGAGGATGGCCCGTTGCCCTGGTAAGCGGCTTCTTCCTGGGTGGGCTCGGGTTCTCGCCTTGCTCGGCTCGCGTGTCTCGCGCGCTTCGCTTGCTCGGCTCGTGTGGCTCGTGTGGCTCGTGTGGCTAGCGCTGGTGTGGTTAGCGCTGATGTGGCTGGTGTGGCTGGTGGTCAGTTGGCCGGGCTGGTCAGCTCGGCGGTTTGGCCGGGTTGGTCAGCTCCCCGATATGGCCGGGTTGGTCAGCTCGACCCGATTGGTCGGGTGGGCTCGGCCGGCTTGAATGGCTTGGCCGGATCGGGCAGCTGGGTGGGATGGCTCCGCCGGGCGGGGCGGCATGTCTGTTGGGCGGCATGTCTGTTGGGCGGCTCGGTGTTCGACAGCTCGGCCGAGCTGGAAGCCCGGGTTGAATCCTGCGGGTTGAATCGGTCTTCTCGGCCAGGCGGCTTGGCTGCGGAGCGGCCTCACCGCTTCGACAGCTTGGCTGTTCGGCAGTTGGCTGTTCGACGGCTCGGCCGAGCTGGAAGCCCGGGTTGAATCCTGCGGGTTGAATCGGTCTTCTCGGCCAGACGGCTTGGCTGTGGAGCGGCCTCACCGCTTCGACAGCTCGGCTGTTCGGCAGTTGGACGGATTGGTCGACGGCTCGGCTGTCTCCGTGGCCCGGCCGAGTCGACGGCCCGGCTGTCTCCGTGGCCCGGCCGAGTCGACGGCCCAGCCGGTCGACGGCCAGCCGAGTCGCTGGCCCGGCCGAGTCGCTGGCCCGGCCGAGTCGGGCCCGGCTGTCTCGGTGGCCCGGCTGCCTCGGTGGCCTGGCTGTCTCGGTGGCCCGGCGGCTCGGCGACGGACGGCTTGGACCGGTTCGACGCCCCGCTCGCTCGCCGGCTTCTACCGTTTCACGTTCGCGTTTCACGTGAAACGGCTCTACGAAACGGCGGCTGGTTTCACGTGAAACCAGCCGCCGTTTGTGTTGCGCTATCTGAGTTCTGTTGGGCTGCGCTCAATCGGACTGGGCGCCACTCGCCTAGCTATGCGGCTGCGCGTGACTCCGTCGTCGCGGTCGGTTCGGTTACCGCGCCTGGCGCCACGCTACGCGCGCCTCCCATGTCGCCCTTTACTCCGGCCGTGGGCACAACTCCGACGTCTCACGGGCATCCACTCGGAGATGCGGTTCGGGTATCCCGTTTGGCTTCGCTCCGGTGTTCGCCTCGGGTCCCGGTTGGCTCCGCTCCGGCGTTGGCGTTGGGCCGTTCGTCCGCCTGGGCCAGCGCGGACAGGACGGTACGCAGCCGGCCCTCGTCCTCCGTTTGGCTCCGCTTGGTGGGCCCGTTTGGCTCCGCCGTTGGGGGCACAGCCGGGTGTCTCGTTCGGCTCGGCTCTCGGGCTCGACCCGGCCTCCCGCTAGGGTCCGCAGTCCACACGTGGCCTTCGCTATTGGGCTTGGCCAGGCATCGGCTGCCCCGTGGGCTGACCGCTCGTCGGCGACTGTCCCGGTCCTGCCGGCTGTCCTGGCTCCGTAGGTTGGCCCGTCGGCGCCGCCGGTCCAGCCTGTCCAGCCGGTCCAGTCGGTTGTCCGGGACGGGGGACCGAGGCCACACCCACCGCCGGGCCACTCGACTTGCCCGGCTCAGCGGTCTGCGGCTGTGCCGCTTGGCCGTACGCCTGCGACTCTGGCGCTGACACCCGAGCCGCTTCGCCCTGCGACTGAGTCCCAGGGCTCGACGGTCGGACCGCAGCCGTCTCCACACCGCGGTCCGTGATCTGCACGGCCCCGTTCTGGTTAGCCGCGTCCCGATCGGCCCCGTCCTGGTCGGCGATGTTCTGGTTGGCCAGGTTCTGGTTGGCCAGGTTCTGGTTGGCCAGGTTCTGGTTGGCCGGGTTTTGGCTGACTGAGCTCTGGTGGATTGGGCTCTGGTGCACGGGGTTCAGCGCCGCGTTCTGGGTGGCTGAGTTCTGCGCGCTTGCTTCAGGCCGGTCGGTGACTCCGCCGGTCGCCAATCCTCCAATGACCGGTGACGCGCTCTCGACGGTGGGCGGCTGCGCCGACCCCACTCCCGCCGGTCCCGCTGTTGCCTCCGGCTCAATCGGGTATACGTCGATCGGCAGCACCCCGAGCCCGTCGACGAAGCTCGACGGCGCCTGCCATTCGATCCGCGGCGGCTGCGCCAATGCGGTACCGCCGAACTCAGCGAGCCATGCGGCGACGAGCGCGAGGTCCTCCCGCCACTTGCGCTCCTCAGCCGGCGGCAGGATGTCGTCCCACATCGGCAGGAACGAGCCGCGTAGTTGCAGCTGACCCTTCGGACGCGCCATGAACCAGAGATGCAGGTGCGCGGCGCCGTCTCCCCAACGGTTCACGTGCACTCTCGCGACGTTGTCGAGCGACCGGATCGCGCGCTCGACGCGTACCGTCATGACGCCCAGCTCGGCGGCGAGCAGATTGGGCAGGTCGCCCAGATCCAGATGCGAGCGCGGCTCGAGGATCAGGATCATCGGCAGCCCGGTGGGGCGGTCCATGGAGCGCACCCGCCAGCGCTCATTGACCCAGATGTACGAGTCGTCGCCAGACTGGCAAGCCTTGCAATCGGCGATCTCCTCACCCTTGCGGGCGGGCTCTACGTCGACCGGCGCGTCCAGCGCCTTGACCTTCAGATCGCCCTCGAACGGGAACGTGTCCCAGGAGGTGAAGGCAGGGAGGGGGAGGGGTGTTTCAGCCACGAGGGAACCCTATCGGAGCGGGTCATCGGCTGTCTCCCCTCCGGGCATGCCCTCACCCTCCCGGCGGCCCCCGTTTCACGTGAAACCGACTGCGGTCGTCCACAATCCACAGAGTTATCCACCGGTACGCACACCGCCCTGTGGATAACTCTGTGGAGAATGGCCTCCGCCGAGCGTCTCGCGAACGATGGCCGGCTGCGGGCGTACCGCAGGGCGCGTCGAGAAATGGCCCGTCAACGTGGGTTTTTCGCGCTCACGATCGGCTCCGGAGGGTAACCGTGCACCAGATTCACGGGCCGTTTCACGTGAAACGGAGCCTGAGGATAACTCCATCAATCTTGTGGATAACTTCGCTCGCCCCTGGGGATTTCGCAGGTCCCGGGCATCTCTGGATGTTGTTCATCCACAGGTCCAGCTGGTTTGTTCCACAGGGCTGGCGGCGGCCACTCTTGATCGCCTAGGATCAAACATGTGTTCGATGCTCGCCGCATCTCCATGGTCTCTCGGCTGGCTGCGCTGCCTGCCGGGCCTGAGCTGGCGGCGGCTCTTGAGGCACTGACCTCCACGGCATCGACCACCAAGGCACCGAAGCCGGGCTCGCCGAGCTGCGCGGTGCTGGACCCCGGGGTACCGGATTCGATGGCGTCAGACTCTGCCGCACCGGCTCCCACAGGGCCGAACCCCGACGTGCCCGACCCGATGGCAACCGGTCCCGGCATGCCGACCCCGACGGCGCCGTCCTCCGTCACGCATGGCTTCCTGGTCCGGGGCTCCGTCGGGCCGAACTCCACGCTGCCGGACTCCACGGTGGCGGACTCCACCGTGCCGAACTTCACGGTGGCGGACTCCGACGTGCCGAACTCCGGGGTGTGCTACTTCGTCGAGCCGAACTCCACGGTGCCGGAATTCACCGTGCCGGGCTCCGACGCGCCGAACTACGCGGCGCCGCGCTGCGACGTGCCGGATTCCGGTGGGCTGGACTCCGTGGCAATGGGCTTCGACTCGCTCGCACCGGGGGAGAAGGTGGATGTGCTCGTCGCGCTCGCGAGGCAAGCGGCCCACGCCCAAGCTCGGCTGCTCCAGGGGATGGCGATCGTCGCCGCTCAGTCGACCGGCATCGGGTTCGACTCCGATGAGGTGGCCTTCGCCTTGCACCTCACCCGGCGCGGCGCGCAGAACCAGGTCGCCTTGGCGCAGGATCTTCTGGGTCGGCTGCCGATGGTGTGGTCGGCGCTGGACCACGGAGACATCTGCCTGGCTCGAGCGAAGGTCTTCTCCGACGTTCTCATCGCAGCACCGGATGAAGTCGCCCGCGATGTGGCTACCCGGTTGCTGCCCATCGCCGTCGAGTTGACCGCCGGGCAACTCCGAGCCCGACTCCACAAGGAGTTGCTCACCGCCGACCCCGACGCCGCCCGGGCTCGCTACGACCGATCTGTCGCGGAGCGTCGAGTGTGCCTCTCGCCGAACGATGACACCACGGCGTGCCTCTCCGGAATCTTCCTACCGCCGGCCAAAGCCGCCGCCGCCTTCGAGCGCGTCGACGCCCTCGCCCGCGGACGGAAGCGCGACGGCGATACGCGTACGCTCGACCAGCTGCGCGCCGACATATTCTGCGACCTCCTCGCGGGAGTGGACTGTGGCGCAAACGCCATCGCCCGCCCCGGCGTCGTCGAGCTTCTTGTTCCACTGGAAACACTGACGGGGCAAGCCGAAGCTCCGGCACACCTCGCCGGCTACGGACCGGTCATCGCCGACATCGCCCGGCAAGTGGCGGCGCAACAGGTGACGCAGGAAGCAGCACGACGCCGCGCCGAGGCCGCTGCGGCCGAGCTGGGCGAGAAGTTGGGGGAGTGGCTCGCCACTCGTTGGCGCTACCGGGTTTACGACCGCGACGGCCAACTCCTGTACGCCGGGACTACGCGGGCTCGCCCCGGCTCGCCGCACACCGGCTCCTCACCCGTCGCCGCACCGCGCACCAACTCGCGCACCAAATCGCCGCGTACTCCGTTGGCGCGCGTTGCGGGCTGTCATAGCGAGCCGGTGGCACCCGGCGTACTGCGCCTGCGGCCACTCCAGCCGTGCCCGCCGACGGCGAGCGCTCCAACCGCCCGATTCCCCGATGCCGCCACGCGGCGATGGGTCGGCGCGCGCGACAACACCTGCCGCGCGCCCGGATGCACCAATCCCGCTCGCACCTGCGACACGGACCACACGGTCGACCACGCGCTCGGCGGCCCGACGACCGACGAGAATCTCGGCCTGCTGTGCCGACATCATCACCGCCTGAAGCACGAAGGCGGGCACCGGTTACGGCAGATCCGGCCGGGCCATTTCGAATGGGAGAGCCCCAGCGGCCGAACCTACCGAACGGATCCCGATCCACCGCCGTGACCGAGAGCGGCTGCGCGATGTTTCACGTGAAACAGGAAGATCCACTAGGGATTGGATCGGCGAGCCGGCAGCGCAGATCGCCGTCGCGACGGCCCGCCATCGGGGAGGTCGGCTGCGGACTAGCGAAGTGCAATGCACCGCGGCTGAGGTTCGGCGTTGGGGGTTCAGCGCCTGAAGTTCGGCGTTGGAAGAATGACGTTGGAGGTTCGGCGGTTCCAGCATCGCGATTTGGGTAGGCCGCGGTGCCGGAGGAACAACACCGCTCACGAGCCATCGGTGCGCCGTATCAACCGGGCCAGCCCCACGCCCGATCCAGGCTGGGTTCACCTCAGCAGTACCGAACCGCACGAAGCGGCGGTCCAACGCAGCCCACGCACGAACCAGTCTCGCCGCCAGGAGTCCCACGCGGCCGAGTGCTGCCGTAACTCCGGCGGCGAACCCATCGGACTCCGGTCGGCGTCTGATGCTCACCTCAACTGGGTCGAGAACCGCCCAGCCCTCGGTGGATCCGAACGGGCAGCCGTGCAGAGCCACACAGTTCCGGCGGTCGACGGCGAGCCTTCCACCGCAACGCCGCGCCACGTGAAGACGCAGAATCACCAGCTGGCTTCCTGGCTCTGGCACCTACTGACGAAGCGCTATGCCACCGCTGGCGGTGTGCCGTGAACGGCGACGAGCGGTTCACCCTTGGGCTTGCTGGACTAGGAGGCCGGACCGACACCACGAAGTCGTGGTCCCGGCGAGCTCCAGTTTTCGCGACGCATCAAGGGCTGACTTGAACACCCACATCCGAGCCTCGTGCGCCATGCCAGTGTTGAGTCTGATCCGGCCGGCAGCAAACCGCCAAGCGCCCGCTCGCGGTACGCCAGGGGAGCGATGTCGGCGCTGCAAAGCTCAACGCATAGTGCGGTGTGGAGAGGATCTTCGAAATCCAAACGCCGAAAGGAGAGCGGGCAACGGGCTGCGCGCAGGGCCTTTTGGTCGCTCAGCCACCTCGCTGAGGGTGGGTCATTCTGGCCCCGGCTCGGCGCAGCTCCCTTCGCCCACGCTGGGCCGCGCGCCTCTGTTGAGGTGAGGTCGACAACACGACCGAACGCCCAAACGCTGCGGCACCTCCCATGCGCCAGTCCCAAGGATGCTGGCTCGCGCCAACCGCGAGGCACACGGACCCATGCACGCCGGACGCACGCATGTCCGCGTACGAGCTCACATGTCGGCGGGGGTACGACCTGACGTGTCGGTCTCCGGCGGCGACGATCATGACATGGTGGGTCCGTCGGGCGCCA
>NZ_JBFBAZ010000184.1:0-13147 GCF_040682475.1 Hamadaea sp. NPDC051192 | reverse complement strand
GTTCGCATCGAGGGGGTCAGGGGTTCGAATCCCCTCGTCTCCACCCAGTTCAGAAGCCATTTCCTATCGATGGAGATGGCTTTTCTGCTACCTGTACTGCAGCGAAGTACAGCAGTCCTGCTCATCGCGACTTCTCGTCATCCTCGCGCGATGTGCCATCCTTCGGCTCCGTGCCGCCCAGCCGGTCGCTCAACTTCTTGAGTGCCTCGCGCGTCGCTTTCGACGAAACCTGAGTGTAGATCTCCATCGTGATCGCAAACTGAGCGTGCCGCAGAATCGCCATCGCGACGCGTGGATGAACGTCAAGATCCGCGAGGAGACTGCCGCAGGTCCGGCGACCATCGTGCGGCGTGATCTTACGCACGCCCGCCTTCTTGCACCGAGCGTCCCAGGAGCGGTTGAAGTTGCGCGGCTCGACCGGCGTACCGAGCTGCGTTGTGAAGATCAGCCGCGAGCCCAGCCAGGAGATACCCGCTTCTTCGCGGTACTGCTGCTTCGACTCCAGGCGCAACTTCAGCGCGGTCGTGACGATGGCCGGCAGTGGCAGCGTGGCGTCGGAGGTCTCCGTCTTGGTCTCCCTGCGCATGAGTTGCCGTCGACGGCGCTGAAGCTGGAAGGAGATTGTCAGTTCCGCCTGGTCAAGGTTCACCTCTTCCTCGCTGATGCCCAGGATCTCGCCTTTCCTCATGCCGAGCACCAAGACCATCACGTACGCCGCGTACAGCGGGTCACCCTCGCGGCGAGCCGACTCAAGGAACTGCCGGGCTTCCTCGCTCGTCCACGCCTTCCGCTTTGCCTTCCGCGCCGCAGGCAGCTCCACACCACGCCCCGCCGGGTTCCGCGAGATCAACTCTTGCGTCACGGCGTGCGTCAGAGCAGCACGGAGCGCGTTGCGGATGTCCTTCACCGTTCGGGCAGACGGATGCTCCATGCAGCACTTGCCGATCGCACAGCAGCGTTGCTGGACTGGTTTCCGTGCCGCATCCTTGCCCTGTGCGCAGCACTGGCAGATGGTCGGGATCTTGTTCACCCAGGTCTGAACCGTCCTCACCTGGAGCTTGTCCAGCCTGACGCTACCCAGCGCGGGCTTGATGTAGCGGCGGGAGAACATCTCGTAGTTCTCCCACGTGGACGGAGCCCGGTTCGGCTCAATGATCTCCTTCAGCCAGTAGTCGAGCCACGTCCCGAGCGTTGGTACCTTGGTCGACACCGGTCCAGCTTTCGCCTGCTGGTGGAGCTTCAGCCACTTCTCGTGGACGATCTCCCGCGTCTTGCCGTAGACGTACTTCCGCGCGCGGGTGCCGTCGGGCTTGTCCACCCAGACGTACGCGGCGTACCCGTTGCGGTACGGGAAGATCGAGCCCTCGCCGTTGTGGCGGGTGCGCTTGCTGGTCATGAGTGCCATCCATAGAGTTCAGCCGCTTCCTTTGCGCGCCGGGCGACGTACTCGTCTACCCACTCGGGCAGGATGCGGCGGTTGCGGCCGTCTTTGAGTGAGCGGATCTGGCCTGTAGCGACGAGCATCTTCGTCTTCGACAGGCCGTATCCGAGCATCTGCGCGACCTCGGCAACGGTGTGCCAGCGAGGTCCGTACGCAGTGATCGTCATTCGTTCCCCCAGGTCCTCTGGTCTGTCTTCGGTCGGTCAGTCGACATGCGCACAAGAACTGAGCGGCCGTCGCTCGCGGGCGAGGTCGGCGGCGAGTTGGGCGAGTCCGGCGTCGGTGGTGTTGTGCCAGCCGATGCCGAGGAACTCCCACCTGTTGATGGCCAGGGTGGTCTCGTCGTCGGCGAGGTCGGCCAGGTCCAGGGCGTCGAAGTCTTCGGCGGTCAGGCGTCGCGTTCCGGGAGTCGGCGGACGACGCGCCTCACGCAGGGCCCGCAGGGTGGTCGAGTACGCCCGGCTGCGGGTGGAGAAATGGCCACCGAAGCCGAGCATGTGTGCCCAGCGGCGCAGCTTCGGGAACGGCGGTTCCTCGCACAGCTCGTCCGTGCGGCGGCCGAGTCGCCAGCAAGCGGCGATGAGCCGTCCCGTGTGGGTGGACGGATCGGTGTACATGCGCAGGCTGCGGCCAGTGATCCGGGTCGACAGGTGCCCGGTCGCCTCGGTGGACTTCGTGGCGTACTTGGCGAGGTAACCGACGACGGCGGTGTCGGTAAGTTCGCTGCCGGGCAGGCCAGAGCGGATGACGCGAAGGTCGGCTTGCTGGCCCCAGGCGATCAGCCAGCCCTGCGGACGGTCCGGGTGCGGATCGGTGACCACGACAACTTCGCGGATTGCCTCCTGCAGGAGGGCCGCGAGGTCGTTGGCGCCGAAGATGGGCGCGCTGTTGCCGTGCCGGTCGGCCCACTGTGGCGGGGGGAGGATCGAGTCGGGCTGATCGGGGTCGAAGCCGTCGACGCGGATCAGGATGTGCAGATGGACAACGCCGCGTCGCTGGTACTCGGCGACCTTGGCGTAACGCAGCTTGATCCCACCGGGCAGCGAACGACGAACCCGGACCATCGTGCGGTCCCACAGCTTGCCGACGAGGTGGTTCCAGATCACGTGCTGGTCGTGGTCGTAGCAGTCCAGGCAGAGCGGCTGACCCAACCGCGGATCGTCGTCGCGGTGCAGCGCCGAGCACGACAGCGGCCGGCCGTGCGGGCAGATCGGCTTGTCGCGGCGCGGTCGGCACGGAATGTTCTTGCCACGCATGGTGTGGACCGGGCCGAACGACGGCGCGGTGAGGGTGACGAACAGCGCCGGGTGGCTGGCCACGGTGTCGGGGACGCCTTTGCCACCGGCGAGCCCGGCGCGCAGCAGTTGGTAGGTGTCCCACTTGTAGACCTCGGCGCAGGCGGGGCAGAGGGTGGCGCGGCGGGTGCCGCATGCCTTGTACAGCAACCGGTCCGGCACCTGGTCGGTGGAGAACCGGTCAACGACGGCGTTCGTCGCCGCGTCGAGGGTGATGACCTCACCGGCGAGGCGGATCGGTTGGGCGCAGCCCCGGGCGCGTGTGGCATGGTCGAGCCAGCGGACGAAGCCGGGCTGGTCGACGCGCTGGCGCAGCTCGTCGGGGTCGATGCCGGGCGCGCCGTCCAGGCCCAGCAGGAGAGCGGCCGGGTCGGGGAAGGCCAGCTCCAGCTGACCGGGGATTGTGTCGGTTGCGGTGGGCATGGCGGTTCCTCCCTTCGACTCGGCGAGGGCTGAGAGTGGGTGTGGGAGGTCAGACCCGGCGAGTTAGACCGGGCCTGACCAGGAGAAGGAACGTTGGCTACTTGACCAGTGACAGCAGGTCGTCGGCCGGAGCGTCGTCGACCGGCTGTGACTGGCGGACGGCGGCGAGCAGCTCACCGGCGAGCGAGTTCGACACTCGCAGCGCAGTGCGCAGCTCGTCACGTGTGATGGGCCGTCCCGTCCGGGCCTGATGGTCGGCGGCGACCCGGCGAGCAGTCTCGACGGTCGAGGACGGCAGTGGCGGGACGGTCCGGGGACGGTCCTGCGAGCCAGTGGCCAAGCCGGGGACGTTCGTGATCACGTCGTCCTGCGTGACGGTCGGCGACGTTGCCGGAGATGGCCCCGCCCCCGCCGGAACTGGCTGGACCGGCGAGGATGGTGTGGCGGGACGGTCCGGGACGATCTCCACCGGAGCATGTGTCGGGTTAGGACGGTCCCCGACGACGACGGTGGTCGACTCGGCGGGGACGGACGTCTTGCCGAGGATGAGTTTCGCCAGGGCGGCGAAGGCGAGCGCGGGGACGACGGAGACGATGCCACCGAACGCGGTCGGCCGGGCCACGGCGAGCTGTGCGGTCACGGACAGGACGAGTGCGCCGACGAGGAGGCTGGCGGGGTAGCCGACCGGCTGACCGATACGGCGACGGCGGCGCATGACCAGCAGGGCGGCGATCGGGACGAGTTCGGAGACTACGGCGTTGGCCCAGCCGAACCAGGACCCGGTCCCGGTGGGGCTGTTGGTCATGGTCCAGTCGTGCACGTGGGTGAACGACGCGGCACCGGCGAACCCGCCCACGGTCAGCAGGATGACGACGAGAACGAAGGTTTCGAACTTGTCGCTTGCAGTCCGCGCCGGTCGAGCCGGGGAAGTCGCTACGGCGGTGGTCACTTGATCCCTCCCGAGTAGGGGTAGCGGCGGGTCAGGGTGGCGTAAAGGCGAACGTTGCCGCCCCGAGCGGGGACGAGCTGCGAGATGTCGGACAGGCTGAACACCTCGCGCAGGATGTCCAGCGCGGTGACGACGGCCAGGTCCCGGCCGACCAGGCGCAGCTGGATGGGCTCCACGTAGGGGCGTACGAGCCTCGAAGTAGGAGCCGCAGTGCGGTCTTCGCGTGGGTGCGTCATCGCGTCACCGCCCGAGCGATCACCGAGGCGATGTTCCGCCCAGGCAGCGCCAGCACGTCGTCTCCCGCGGTCATGACGTAGACGCCGGTCATGTTGGCCGACGCCTCCAGCAGCCGAGAGAGCTGCTGGCCGGACAGGCGGGCGATCTTCTGCTCCGCACCGCCGACGAGCTTCACGGTCACCTCGTAGTGCGTGCCTTCAGGAAGGTTCGGACTGGTCATCGGGGTCTCCAGGGATGATTTCGCCGTCGATGACGCCCAGGCGGCCGTAGGTGCCGGCCATGGCGGTGACGGCGCGGTCGTCGAGGTAGGAGAAGCGCACGCGCTCCAGGTGACGCGAGCCGTCCACGGCGACGTATGCGACGCCGGGCAGCGACTCTGGAATCCGATCGGCCAGGGCACCCCGATCACGGGCACCGTCGCCCAGCACCAGGTCCACGTGGCCGTCTTCGGCCAGGCGCAGCGCGATGCGGATCGTGAACAGGTCCCGGTTCGCGGCGGCTTCCTTACGCGGGTCCTGCACGGCGGCGATGACGTGCATGCCGACCGCCCGGCCCTGGGTGAGCAGGATCGCCAGGTTGGTGACGATGCGTTCCTTAGTCTTGCGATCCGGGCAGTACGCGGTCAGCGCCGCCAGCTCGTCGATCAGGAACACGTATAGCGGCTCGTCCAGGGTCGGCGTGTGCTGCCTCGTGCGGCCCCGCAGGCGGACGGCACGAGCGCGCATCTCCTTCACACCGGCTTCGAGGGCGTCGGCCATCGCGTCGTAGTCGTCACACAGGAACTCGTCGAACAGCGGCGCACCGGCCGCGAGCTCCATGCCGCCCTTGGGGTCGAACGCCTTGACCTTCACCAGGCCCGAGGCGATCCCACCCGCGAGAGCCCGCAGGATCGACCACAACACGCTGCCCTTGCCCGAGCCGGTCGCGCCGACGATCAACACCTGATTGCCGAACAGCTTCAGGTGCCACAGGCTGCCATCCTCCCGCAGCGCAAGAGGCAGACGGGTGAAGTCCGGCGTGGCGGTGATCGGCAGCGGCTTGACCGTGTACGCCAGCGGGTCACCCCGCAGGAGGGTCAACATCACGTCCATGGACTTGCGGCCAGGTGCCGGGACCACGGAGCGGACGCCGAAGGTGTACGCGAGCCGTTCAGCGGTCTCCCCGGCGTAGTCGGCCGGAATCTGCCCGGTCACCATCCGCACCGTCAGCAGATCGACACCCGGACGGCACACGACCTTGCGCAGGATCGGAACGACCTGTTCACCCCGGAACGACAGGTCTAGTCCAGCAGCGACCATCGCGGCCGGCCACACCTTCAGCAGCTGACGGCGACGCCAGCGAGCCAGGATCGGCAGCGCGAAGAACCGCAGATAGGTCTCACGATGCAGCCGCCACCACGCGACCAGCGCGGCCGAGGTGGTGACAACTGCGATCACGGGGCCGGGCCAGTCAAACTGCAGATACAGGTAGCCGAGGATCGCGGCCGGACCAGTCAACCGCCAGCGAGTGAACGCCCACGCGATAGCCAGCCCAAGCGCCTTGAGGATCTTTCCGATGATCACCCACTTCAGCGGGACGTAGACAGGGCGAGTACGCATGACGACGCCGGTCTTCGCCGACACCACCGGGTCGGGGATCGTGTTGCCCTGCAAGACCTGAATCAGCGCCATCTCACGCCTCCTTTCCGGTCGTCAGCTGCGGGCGGCCGACCAGCGGCAGGCCGGGCAGCGCGTCAAAGGCTTGATCGAACAGCGTCGGCCGGTCCGACGAACTGGAGCAGGGAAAGCAGCAGCCCACCGCCTTGTCCCAGCGACGCGGCTTGACCCACACCAGGCACGCCGGACAGCGGATGCTGATCACCTTCGGAGTGCGACGCAGGTTCACCGGACACCACCCGCAGCCAGCTCGACGGCGATGCCGCTCGGGCAGCCGTACTCACCAGTCGCCAGATGCGGCACCCGCGTACCCGGGCTAATAGCCCACGGAGCGAGCTGCGAACGCAGCCGCGTCAGGCAGATCGCGCACCGGCCGTCCAAATCGCTGACGGTCAGGCTTAACTCGGCCAGCCAGCCGACCACATGAGGCCACAAGCGGTCACCCGGTGCGACGCCCTCGGCGATGCACTCGGCGACCGTCATCGCCGTGATCGCCTCGTCACGGCTCAGCATCCGGTCGGGCAGCCAGGAAACCACCCAGCCGTCCATCATCCGGACCGCATCAGCAGGCGTTGCGTCCGAGGTCATCACCGAGTCCGTGATTCGGGTAGCCATCACGACCACCGCCAGCGCGGCCGCGACTGCGACCAGGCCAGAGTGGCGATTCGCGTCGTACAACCGCCGCAGAAGATGTCGTTCTTACGCGCCGCCGTCTCGCGGCACCACGAGCACACCGAAACCGGCACTCGGTGCCGACGCCATAGACTGAGCACCACAACCCACCCCTTCCAGGGGACACATGGGATTGGGAACCCGAGGCCAGCGGCTGATCTTGGCGGACTGGACGCTGGCCTCGGGAGCGAAAGCGGTTAGGAGCCCACTCCGGCACCTGCCGCGAGCATGTCGCGCGCCTGGATCGAGTACGCGATGCGCGGACGGCCGGAGCCCTCCACCAGGTACGGCGTCACTGCCATCTCGGTGAACTCCACCGGCGTGAACGGCGAACCCGCCACCGAGTCCGGGGGAACCGGCTGGTACTTGGCCGCCAGCTTCACCTTCACCGTCTTCTGCGCCGCCTTCACCGACGTGTCACCGTCGATCACCGCGACCTCCCACACAGGCTCACCCGAAACCGGGTGCGTCTTCTGCTTGGTCGGCTTGCCGTTCTCGAACTCCATCACTGGCGTCACCTCCGAGGCCAGAAACGCCCCGAATGGAAACACCTGGTCGAAGTGCACCGGGATCGGTCCCTTCACCGCCACTGCGGTCCTCCTTCGTCATGGTCCGGCCACTACGGTCCGGCCTTTGGATCTTGCGCTATGCACATCTGCATATCGTCTTGCACAAGTATGCAGTCGTGCATGACGATCGTCAAGGCTCTTACTGAGGAGATTCTTGTTGATCTTTAGCGCCGTGCGATCAAGGCGAAGTAGCAGGCCGCCAGCGCTGCGAGGCCGACCGCAGCGATCATCGGCGCGGTAAGGCCATAGAGGTTGCTGAGGAGACCGCCGACGAACGCGCCGGAGGCGGCGGAGCCAATGCCGACGAGCCGCGTGGCCGAGATCATCCGGCCGAGCATGGCGGGTGGCGTGAGCAACTGGCGAGCCGTGCCACCGATGACGCTGACCGCAGTGGACGCCGCGCCAAGGACGGCGATCGCGGCAAACGCGACCCACTGCGTGTGGCCGAACGCGATGGCGGACCAGACCAACGCCTGCCCAGTGAGGGCTACGGCGTAGGCGACCGGAGCTGCTGCTCCACTGGCGAGCTTGGGCACAAGCCAGCCCGCGAGAATGCCGCCGACAGCTCCCGAGGCCATAAGTGCGCCGTAGCCCGCCGCGCCGAGGCTCAATACGTCCTGCGCGAACAGGACCAGTGTCGCGAAGCCGAGGTTCCACGCGAAGTTATAGGCGCCCATGCCGAGGGCCAGCCGCCGTAAATCGCTGTGCGAGGCTACGAACCGCAATCCCGAGACCACGGCGTCACGCACCGGTGGATGCTCCCAGGGTTCCCTCGGAACAGCTGGCAGCGTCCGAACCAGTAGAGCGGAGACGACAAACGAGAGGGCGTCTGCGGCAAAGGGCAGTGCTCGGCCAGCCGCGAAGGTGACTGCGCCCAGTGGTGGTCCAGCGAGTGACTTGCCGAAGACGTCGATCCCCCACAGCGCACCGTTCGCCCTGGTCAGGTTATCCCGATCTCGACCTGCAAGGTCGGGCATCAGCGACTGTGACGCTGGATCGAAGAAGCACGAACCCACACCGACGAGGAACACGGCGATGACGAGCGTGGCGATGCTCGCCATGTTGGCGAACGCCAAAGCGGCGAAGCCTGCCAGGATCAGCGCTCGCAGTAGGTCGGCGGTGTACATGACGCGGCGACGGTCCCATCGGTCGACAAGCGCACCAGCGGGCAACCCGAAGATGATCCACGCGGCATAACCCGCCGCAGCGACGAGGCCCACCTGGAAGGGGTCCCGCGTCAGGGCCGCCGCCATCAAAGGCGCAGCCGTAACGAGGACGCCGTCGCCCGTGACCGAGATTGCCGCAGCGCCGAGAAGGATGCGGAGACCACGCGGATGAGGCATGGTCTCCGTCCCGGTTGCTTGATCGACAGCCATCAGCTCACGCGGAGAGCTGGTCGATCGTGAACTCGCCCGCCGCGACACCGGCGAGGAACACCTTCCACTCATGCTCGGTGTAGGCCAGGATCGGCCCACGTCCGCCGTCCTTGGTGTCGCGTACGCCGATCAAGCCGTTGGCGTACGCCACCTCGACGCATCCGCCCGAGTCACTGCCGTTGGCCTTCCGCCAGCGAGCGCCCTCGAAGTGCGTTGCGAGATCCATGCTTCCTCCCCTAGGTCGGATCATCTGGTGATGATCTTATCGATGTCTCGCTGAAGTAGATCAAGGTAGTTTCGTGAGTCCTCCGGCGACAATGCCTCCGCGCACAGCCTGTCGAAGAGGCCCCGATACGTTTCGACGTCATCCGATGCAGACAGGTAGACATCTGCCGTCTGCGTTTCGATGAACGCCACGGGCGGGCTGTCGCTACGAAAGTCGTAGAGGATGAACGGGACCATCGCAGTAGCGCGGCGAACGACATCCAGGGGAATGAGCTGAACCGTGATCGAATCCAGGTCTATCCGCACGCGCAGATGATCGAACTGCTCTGGCGCTAGGACCGCAGGGTCTCCGGGCCAGTAGAGCAGCGCCCGAGAGT
This sequence comes from Hamadaea sp. NPDC051192, assembly GCF_040682475.1. Lineage (NCBI taxonomy): Bacteria > Bacillati > Actinomycetota > Actinomycetes > Micromonosporales > Micromonosporaceae > Hamadaea > Hamadaea sp. NPDC051192. Next base: position 3,928 of record NZ_JBFBAZ010000184.1, on the reverse strand, counting down.
CAAGGATCGCGTGATACTCCGGTGCTCCCGCGATCTTCAGAAGCTCTTGCCGCGCTGCGCGGCGGACCGCGATGCCATCTATGTCCGCGAAGCCGCCGAGGGTGGCGATGCCACGTGCGTACGACGGTGACTGAAGCTGACCGGGGACGATCCCGTTGTGGTATTGGCGAAACGTCTGTACGCGCGTCTCGATGGAACCGACCTCGATCTGCCGACGAGTCGTGCCGCCAGCGCGGACGATCCAAGCGCCCTCAAGCCCGCTCTCCTCGGCGGTCAGAGTCAGCAGTTCTGCCTTCACCTCTTCCGGGACGCCGTAGAAGTTGAGCAGCTTCGCGAGATCGTGGATCGAGACGCCGATCTTTGCGCCCTCAATGCGGGAGATCTTCGACTGAGACCACCCGTGGCCGAGCGAAGCGGCTACCTCCTCGCCCGCGAGAGACAACGACTCGCGGATACGCCGAAGCTCCGCGCCGACTCGCTCACGGTGAGCCGAATTCGCCATCGCCACTCCAGAATGCAACCCTGCATAACGGCATCAGCGTAGCGGTTCTTCGAGGCAGAAGATAGTCGGACAGCCGACGCGTCAGGGCAGTTCGTCGATCTCCGCACGAGGGTCAACGGCGCGTAGGGCGGACGCGTCAGCCGTGACGATCGGCCAGCCACGCCGGATACCAGAGCCGACAACCTGACCGGCACGCACCGCATCGGCGTCGACGCCAGCGAGAAGACGGCCGACTTCCCTTGCGGTCTTCGCATCGAGGGCCTCGATGATCGTGTCCGGGAGGTCGAGCAGTACTCCAAGCGCGTCGTACGCCGTGGTCGGCAGTGACGCCCAGGCCGTCGCTAGGGCCGCTGCGGGGACTGCGAGCACGATCCCATGATCCACGGCAGTCCAGACGAGCGCATGCGGATACGGCCGTTCAAGTGCGAAGTCCACCAAGGTCGACGCGTCTAGGACTCGACCGCCGATCACGCGGCGTCCGCCCGAACCCCCAGAGTCTTCCTTGCCCATGCCAGCGCATCCTCAGACGGCCGGCCGAAGCGCTGCTCAAGCTTGGCCAGAGCGGCGTCACGCTCCAGACGCGTTCGCACTGCTTCCGAGACATACGACGAAATGCTGTCTGCGTCACCCGCACCGACGAGACGGCGTACTGCGTCGGCTTGGTCTGATGGCATCGTGACCGTGACTCGTTCCGTTGCGCGCATACCGACAAGCTACTACGTGCATACCGAGCACGCCAGGTCCTGCGCGGCCGTCGCCAAAACGAGGCCGTTTGATCTGTCGGCGGACGCTACTGGATCGGATAGAACCACCAAGCCACCGATCCTCTTGTATTCGCGTCGGTCGGCTCCGCGGTGGCTCTCCATACGCCATCAGCACGCGCGACAACGATGAGCTCCCTGGACTCCGGCTTGCTTAGGCAAGGGACCTGCAACACTGATTGCTGCGAATCCGGAGCGGCAAGTGAGATCTTGACGTTGCCCGCACCCGCACATGCGCTAACGAGCTTGTATGTGTGATTCTTCGAAACTTCAGTCTCAACGGACTGCTTTAGGGCGGCATCCTGGCGGTCCATGCGAAATCCGTTCTCGGGCGAAGTCGTTGGTAGTGCGGCGATCGCCAAGGATTCCTCCGCGTGGGTTGGCGTGCCGCTGCCGACCCACTGACTCTTTTGCGAGACAATCCCGATAGTCACTATGGCGGCGACTAGCGCGGCGAGTAGGGCCCATCGATGCCAGCTCTTCATGCTATTGCTCATTCGCTCCAATTCGAGGGGGCTCAGCTACGTGGCCGAGCCCCCTCGAATTATCTCATCAGGTCCAGGTGCTAGTTAGCGTCGTTGACTTCTGGTAGGACTCCGGCAGGTCGCTCCCGGTGTAGCTGATGGAAAAGACGTTCGCGGTGATCGAGAAGTTCCAGCTGCAATTGCAGCCGCTCTTGTTGTGCTCCAAGAACGTCTTGCCGTAGATTACGGTGCTTCCGCACCCGAGACGCTTGTACGAGATGTAGAGCGTCCCGTGGTCTACGTAGTAGGTCTGGCCCCAGCTGTCGTTAATGTTCCATACTGCGCTGTCGAAGTCGGAGAAGCGCCTATCGAACAGGCTGCTGTTCAGTCCACCGCCAGCGTTGTACAGCCAGCCGTCGTCGCCATCCATCTTCCAGCATGACGATGAAATGTCTCGCGTCTGAACGGCCATGGCGTCAGTGGGGTTTCCGGTCGACTCGTTTGTGGTGAAATCCCAGCTGCCGTACCAGGACCACCACTCTCCGTACGTGTCGACAACGTGAGACCAGTAGCCGCTCACGTTGAACGAGGAGATGCTCTCGATCCCGATCTCGCCCGCGGCGAACTGCCGAGAGGCGTTGTCGTACGCTGCCTGCGCCTGCTCGGGTGTGAGATTCGCTAGGCCGACTTTGTCGAAGTTGAACCGAACGGGGTCACCGCCCGCCTTGACGATTTCTCGGTTGAGTCCGACATAGTCGTGAGGGTGCTGAGCGTCCCAGGCCTTCACTGCATTCGCGACTCGAGTCTTCGCCGAAACCTGGTCGGCGGGCTTGGCGACTGCGGGCTGCGCCGACAATGCAGCGCAGGTCCCCGCCACAGTCACAGTCGTTACCGCGGCGATTTTCAGGGCTCTCCTGATCGCTGCTAGCATGGTCGATGTCCTCATGATTCTCCTTCCGCTAGAGGGAGAGGACAACGCGGCTGCGGTGTTCCAGCACCGCAGCCGCACCTTGTGTCGGGTCTTACCCGACATTGATCATTGGAACGTTCCGGCTCGATAATAGGCGTGGCCACCGACACCCGGGGGACCATTTGGCAGGTCGCCGACACATCAAAGTCGATGGGTTCGACGCTCTGTAATGCGGAGGTCGTAGCTTGGCCATGATGACCAGCAATGCGGTGATCAGGCGTTCGAGATTGTGGCCTATATCGTCACCATGCGTAGTCGATAACGAATTGATAACGCCCGCCGGCCCGGCAGGATCCTCCAGGTGTGGCACGGAATCGGCAAGTGCGTACGCCCGGCCCACTCCGTCTCCTCCTGAGTATGGAAGAGAAGAGAGGTGGCGGTTCGGAGCACTCAGGAGATTGGTGCGCCCGACCCTCTCAGGCTTGCCATGTCCCGCCGATACCGGCGTGCTCACCGCCGCTAGCAGGCTCGACATCGCTGACGCCCTATTCATTCGCAAGTCCCGTCGATCTCATCCGCGTTGCGTCAATCGGCTGTGCCGCTCGTCCTGACCGCGATGAACTTTTCTATACAAGGTCAAGGCACCGCGCTTCGCGCGGCGCAACCGGCGCGCTCGGCTCGCGCTGCGGCCTGGGGGCCTCACGCGGCCGGCGCGCCACGCGTCAGCAGCGGGCATGATCAGTAAGAAGAAGATTCGCGCGTCGACGAGGACCAGACCGTGACGATCGCGAGGGACAACACGCCCGCGATGGTAAGGGCGATCGCTGCCGCGCCGCTGCGCGGCTTGCCACCGAGATCGGGGTCTTGGCGTGATCGCGGTGGGCGCAGCTCGTCGACGAGAAGGGGAGAGGTGATGGAGCGGTCCACGTCGATAGAGAGCTATGCCTCCGGCGGGGAACTCGGGCTCCAGGATGGCTGGCACCATCCCGCCACCGCCGAACCAGGCGAAGCCGACGCGGAACCTGCCCTCTGGGTCAAGGTCGTTCGGCTAGTGAGGCGCTCCACCTTGACCCAGAGGGCAGAACCCGCGTCCACGGTGTGTGGTTCGACGGCGACGGGATGGCTTCGGGGGTGGGCTGCTGTACAGCAGTGAAGTACAGCAACGCCAGCAACCGATCATGGCCAATCGAGACCAATGGAGTGCTCCCGAGCACCGTCGTGACTATCAACGATCTCGCTGCCGCGAGTTCGCATCGAGGGGGTCAGGGGTTCGAATCCCCTCGTCTCCACC
>NZ_JBFBAZ010000183.1:0-13412 GCF_040682475.1 Hamadaea sp. NPDC051192 | reverse complement strand
GCCCGCCCCCGCCCGCTGCCCCGCCCCCCCGCCCGCCCCCCGCCCCCTCCCCCCGCCTCCCCCCTCCCCCCGCCCTCTCCCCGTTGATCATGGAGTTAACCGTGGTCTCGACGGTGTGGCGTGACTGGAAACACCATGATCAAGGTGAACGCGCGTAAGACGGGCGTGACGCCTCTCGGCGATGTCGGCCGGTCGTGAGAGGCTATGAGTCGGCAATCGGGAGGTGGTCGTCCGTGGCGTTGGCGCTCTATCGCAAGTACCGTCCGCGCACCTTCGCCGAGGTGATCGGGCAGGAGCACGTGACGGAGCCGCTGATTCAGGCGCTCAGCGCCGGGCGGCTGAACCACGCATACCTCTTCTCCGGGCCGCGCGGCTGTGGCAAGACCTCCAGCGCCCGCATCCTGGCCCGGTCGCTGAACTGTGAGAAGGGTCCGACGCCCGAACCGTGCGGTGAATGCGAGTCCTGCCGGGCGCTGGCGCCCGACGGCCCCGGCTCGATCGACGTCATCGAGATCGACGCCGCGTCGCATGGTGGTGTCGACGACGCCCGCGAGCTGCGGGAGCGGGCCTTCTTCGCGCCGGCCGTCAGCCGCTTCAAGATCTACATCATCGACGAGGCGCACATGGTCTCGTCGGCGGGCTTCAACGCGCTGCTCAAGCTCGTCGAGGAGCCCCCGGATTACGTGAAGTTCGTGTTCGCCACCACCGAGCCGGAGAAGGTGCTCGGCACGATCAAGTCGCGGACGCACCACTATCCCTTCCGGCTGATCCCGCCCGGCGTCCTGCGGCCTTACCTCGAGAAGCTGTGCGAGCTGGAGGGCGTCACCGTCGACCCGATGGTGCTGCCGCTCGTGGTTCGCGCCGGCGGCGGCTCGGCCCGGGATGCGCTGTCCGTGCTCGACCAGCTCATCGCGGGCGCGGGACCCGAAGGCGTCGCGTACGCACGCGCGGTCGCGCTGCTCGGCGTCACCGACGCCACACTGATCGACGACGTCTGTGACGCGCTCGCCGCCGGAGATGCGGCCGCTGCCTTCGGTGCGATCGACCGGGTCGCCGAGGCCGGGCATGATCCCCGCCGCTTCACCGCCGATCTGCTGGAGCGGTTGCGCGACCTGATCTTGCTGCGGCAGATCCCGGACGCGGCGGCCAAGGGCCTGATCGACGCCCCGGCCGATCAAGTGGAGCGGATGCAGGCTCAGGCGCAGCGGCTCGGCCCGGCGACGTTGTCCCGGTGGGCCGAGATCGCCCACAACGGGCTGATCGAGATGCGGGGCACGACTTCGACGCGGCTGCTGCTGGAGCTGATCACCGCGCGGATGCTCCTGCCGACCGTGGACGCCTCCGAGGTCGGGCTGCTGTCCCGGATCGAACGCCTGGAGCAGGGCGTACCGAGCATCGGTTCGGCTGGCTCCGCTTCGGCGTCCGCAGGATCCGCTCAGGGTTCGGCGCTGCCGGGCGACGGCGACGGACGAGCGGCCGCCCGTGCCGCAGCGGCGTCGGCTGGCCGATCGTCGTCCTCCGCCACGGCATCTTCTGCTCCCGCGTCGGCCTCACCGGCGGCGTCGACCGCGTCCGCTGCGTCGGCTCCGGTATCGGCGGCACCCGCCCCGGCGGCCCCGGTCGCCGACCACCCGACCTCGGCACCGCCCGCGAACGGGCCGGTCGCCGACCGTTCGGCCGCGGCGAACCGACCGGTCTCCGCCCCAGCGAATCCAGACCAAGCATCGGTCGACCGCCCCGCATCGGTCGACCGCCCGGTATCGGCCCCGGCGAGCCCGGCGTCCGCTGTTCCGGCCGGCGGCGCGATCGACGCTCCCACCCTGCGCCGGGCCTGGGACGAGATCGTGCAGCTCACCGGGCGCAGCAACAAGCGGATGGCGGCGATGGCGCGAGACGGCGTCGTCCGGGACGTCGACGGCACCACGATCGTGCTGGTCTTCAAGGCTTCGTTCCACGCGAACTCGGTCAGCGCCGATCCCGGCGCCCTGCTCGACGCCGTGCACGAGGTCGTCGGCGGGCGCTGGCAGCTGCGCTGCGAAGTCGGCGGCGGTGGCGACCAGCGTGGCGGCGGAGGCGGCGGCGCGGTTTCGCGTACGGCGAGCCGACCGGCGCAGCCGACTCGTCCGGCCGCCGCACCACGTGAGCCCCGGAGCGCGCCTCCGGCGGCCGATGCGGAGGACTGGCCAGCCACCGCACCGATCGGCGGTGCCTCGGGTTCCTCCAGTGCCAATGCCGGCGGCGATGGCGATGCCCCGGTGAGTCCGGCCGGGCCGTCGGCCGCCACCCCCGTACGCAGCCAGCCGGTCGCCCAAGCGCAGGCTGCCGCCCAGACGCAGCCTGTCGGCGGCCGGGCCGCGACAGCGACCGCCGTCGCCGACGAGGACTTCGGCCCGCTCGACGAGCCGCCGTACGACCCCGAGTTCGACGGGCCCCTGAACCGTCCGGCCGCCGGCGGGGCCGCGACGGCGACCGCGGTCGCACCGCAGCGTGCGGCGCCGAACGGCGCTCGGGCGGCGGCCCGGTCGGCAGCCGCTGCCGCGGCTGGTGCCGCTGCGGGCAAGACGGCCCCGGCCAACGGACGCGCGGCTCCGCGTACGCCTGCCCCGCCGACGGCCGCGCCCCGGACTGCGACCGAGGCCGAGGAACCCGGGTTCGATCCGGGTGACGAGCCGACCGACGAGGTCATCGACGCCGCCACCGTGCGGCAGTCGGTCGAGCAGCAGGCGATCGACTCGCTCCGGCAGTCGTTCTCGCACGTCGAGAAGATCGCGGACCTCTAAGCCAGCTCTCTCTCGGCGACGACCCGCCGCGCTGTCTAGGGCGGGCGGGAACAGCGGTGAGCGCGAGGAAGGTCGGTCCGCTGCATTATTCTGGGCGGCGTAAGCATTCGTGACGAAAGGCTGACAGATGCGTCCCGGTGGCATGCCCAACATGCAGCAGCTCATGAAGCAGGCGCAGCAGATGCAGCGCAAGCTCGAGGCCGCCCAGGCCGAGTTGGCGGAGCTGGAGCTGACCGGTGCCGCGGGCAACGGTCTGGTGACCGTCACCGTGACCGGTGACGGCGCGCCCAAGAGTGTGACGATCGATCCGAAGGTGGTCGACGCAGACGACGTCGAGACCTTGGAAGATCTCGTGCTCGCCGCGTTCACCAGCGCGCTCGACGAGGCGGCGAAGGTGCGTGACGCGAAGATGGGGCCGTTGACCGGCGGCATGGGTCTGCCGTTCTGATGTACGAGGGTGCGATCCAGGATCTGATCGACGAGCTCGGCCGGCTGCCGGGCATCGGGCCGAAGAGTGCTCAGCGGCTGGCGTTCCATGTGCTCGCGGCCGACCCTGCCGACGTGCGCCGGTTGGCGCAGACGTTGCTGCGGGTCAAGGACGTCGTGAAGTTCTGCACTATCTGCTTCAACGTCGCCGAGGACGACAAGTGCCGGATCTGCCGGGACGCCCGGCGGAGCGACGAGGTCCTGTGCGTCGTGGAGGAGCCGAAGGACGTCGTGGCGATCGAGCGGACGAACGAGTTCCGCGGGCGCTATCACGTCCTCGGCGGCGCCATCAATCCCCTCGAAGGGGTCGGTCCGGACAATCTGCGCATCCGTGAGCTGATGGCGCGACTGTCCACTGGGGAGGTCAAGGAGATGATCCTGGCCACCGACCCGAACACCGAGGGTGAAGCTACCGCCACGTATCTCGCGTTGCTGGTCAAGCCCATGGGGATCACGGTGTCGCGGCTCGCGAGCGGCCTGCCGGTCGGCGGCGATCTTGAGTACGCCGACGAGATCACCCTGGGCAGGGCGTTCGAAGGACGACGAACCGTCTGACGGGCTCACAACGATCCCTGACAGGGCTCACAACGATCTGATATCGGCCTCTCCTCTGTCCACCGATCAGCTATTAGTGTCCGGCTATCGGTGAAGCACGTCACAGGACAGAGGTGAACCATATGAGCGCCTCAAGGCTCCGAACCGTTACCGCGGTCCTCGCAGCCTCGGTGGCCGTTTCGCTGGCACTGGCCGGATGCCAGAGCAAGCGGGATGACACATCAACCTCCACGAAGAAGGACAAGCTCGTCTTCGGGGTGGCCGGCGACGCGAAGGTCATGGACCCCGCGTTGGCGAGCGACGGCGAGTCGTTCCGGGTCGCGCGCCAGATGTTCGAGGGTCTGGTCAAGCCGGAAGAGGGTGGCACGAAGATCGTGCCGTCCCTGGCCGAGAGCTGGACGCCGGACGCGGCGGGTACGACGTGGACGTTCAAGCTGAAGACGGGCGTCAAGTTCCACGACGGCACCGACTTCAACGCCGAGGCCGTCTGCACCAACTTCAACCGCTGGTACAACTGGTCCGGCCTGATGCAGAACCAGGACATCTCGTCGTACTGGCAGGACGTCTTCGGCGGGTTCGCCAAGAACGAGTCCGCCGAGCTTCCCCCGAGCCTCTTCAAGAGCTGCGCGGCCAAGGACGCCTCGACCGTCGAGGTCGCGCTGACCCGGGTCACCTCCAAGTTCCCGGCGGCGCTGGCCCTGCCCGCGTTCTCGATCCAGAGCCCCAAGGCTCTGAAGGACTTCGAGGCCGACAAGGTCGGCGGAACCGCTGACAACGTCATCTACCCGGCGTACGCACAGGAGCACCCGGTCGGCACCGGCCCCTACAAGTTCGTGAAGTGGGACCACACCAACAAGGCTGTGGAGCTCGTCGCGAACGACAGCTACTACGGGACCAAGGCGAAGATCAAGACGCTGATCTTCAAGACCATCTCCGACCTGACCGCCCGCAAGCAGGCGCTGCGCAGCGGTGAGATCCAGGGTTACGACCTGGTCGCCCCGGCGGACATGAAGCCGCTGAAGGACGAGGGCTTCAACGTCCTGCCCCGGCCGGCGTTCAACATCCTCTACCTGGCGATCAACCAGAGCGGAAACCCCGCGCTGAAGGACGTCCGGGTCCGGCAGGCGATCGCGTACGCGGTCAACCGGCAGGCCATCGTGGACTCCAAGTACCCGGCCGGCTCGTCGGTGGCGCTGGAGTTCCAGCCCCCGGGTCTCGACGGTTACAACGACGCCGTGACCAAGTACGACTACAACGTCGACAAGGCCAAGCAGCTCCTGGCGGACGCCAAGGCGACGAACCTGAAGCTGGACTTCTACTACCCGACCGAGGTCACTCGGCCGTACATGCCGGCGCCGAAGGACATCTTCGAGCTGATCGCCGCCGACCTCGCCAAGGTCGGCATCACGATCACGCCGCACGCGCTGAAGTGGAGCCCGGACTACCTCAACGCGGTGCAGACGGGCAAGAAGCACGACCTGCACCTGCTGGGCTGGACCGGTGACTACGCGGACGCGTACAACTTCATCGGCACCATGTTCGACCGCCAGAAGGGCGAGTGGGGCTTCAACAACCCCGAGCTGTTCGCGCAGTTCAAGGCGGCCGACAGCGAGCCGGACCAGGCCAAGCGCGTCGAGGCGTACAAGGCGCTGAACGCGAAGATCATGGAGTTCCTGCCGGGTGTGCCGATCGCGCATGGTCCGCCGGCGATCGTCTTCGGCAAGGACGTGACCGGGGTCAAGCCCAGTCCGTTGACCGACGAGAAGTTCTCGACGGCGTACTACACGTCCTGATTCCCCACATAACGCCTAGGCGGCACACGGCAATGCCCGTGTGCCGCCTAGCCGTGGCACACCCACAAGGACGCCGCCCATGTTCCGTTACATCGTCCGGCGACTGCTCCAGCTCATACCCACGCTGCTGGGCTTGTCGCTGATCCTCTTCCTCTGGCTGCATCGGCTGCCCGGCGGACCGGAGACCGCGATCCTCGGCGAACGCGGTACGCCCGAGACGCGCCTCAAGCTGCGACACGATCTCGGTCTTGACCAGCCATTGTGGATCCAATACGCCCGGTTCATGCGCCGCCTGATCACCGGTGACCTCGGGGTGTCGATCAACACGCACCGTCCGGTGACCACCGAGTTCATGGAACGTTTCCCGGGCACCGTCGAGCTGACCGTCTCCGCCCTGATCATCGCCATCGGCCTGGGCATTCCGCTCGGCTACCTGGCCGCCCGCAAGCGCGGCGGTCTCCTGGACTACTCCTCGGTCGCGGGTTCCCTGCTCGGCGTCTGCGTCCCGATCTTCGTGCTGGCGTACCTGATCAAAGAGGTCTTCGCCGTCAAGCTGGGCTGGTTCCCGTCGGCCGGGCGGCAGGACGTCACGATCGACGCGACCCGGATCACCAACTTCTACGTCCTCGACGGCATCCTCACCGGTGAGTGGGACGCGGCCGCCGACGCGCTGAAGCACCTGATCCTGCCGGCGATGACCCTGGCGACCATCCCGCTCGCCATCATCGTGCGGATGACACGGGCCAGCGTCCTGGAAGTCCTCGGCGAGGACTACGTCCGGACCGCGCAGGCCAAGGGCCTGACCGAACGCACCGTACGCGGCCGGCACATCATGCGGAACGCGCTGCTCCCCGTCGTGACCACGATCGGCCTGCTCACCGGTGGTCTGCTCTCCGGCGCGGTGTTGACCGAGACGGTGTACGCCTTCACCGGGATCGGCCAGTTCATCGCCGAGTCGATCGACCATCGGGACTATCCGGTACTCATGGGCTTCATCATGTTCGTGGCGATCATCTACGTCACCGTCAACCTGCTCGTCGACGTCGCGTACGGCGTCATCGACCCGAGAGTGAGGGTGCGATGACCCCCGACAATCTGACTCCCGAGGCGGCCGCTTCGGGCGCGACCGCGCCGGAGCAGCGTCAGGACGAGGCGACCGGGCTCAAGGGGCTGACCCCGAAGGCGAAGAAGCAGCGGCTCGACCGGCTCGCCGAGCTGGCCGCGGTGCACGCCGACGAGAAGGGCCGCAGCCTGTGGGCCGAGGCGTTCCGTCGCGTACGCCGTAATCCCGCCGCCATCATCGGCGCGAGCATCCTGCTGATCTTCGTGCTGGTCGCGATCATCGGCCCGTTCCTCGTGCCGTACAGCCCGACCTCCACCGCCTGGGCCGACCAGGTGAAGGAGGGCCAGAACATCATTCCCGGGCCGAGTTCCGAGCACTGGTTCGGGCTGGACCACAACGGGCGGGACGAGTTCAGCCGGGTCATCGTCGGAGCCCGGCAGACGCTGCTGGTCGGCGTCGTCGCCACCTCGCTGGGTCTGCTCGTGGGCTGCCTGCTCGGCGGGCTCGCGGGTTCGGCGTACGCGTTGGGCGGCCGCCGCGGCCGGCAGGTCGACAACGCCATCATGCGGGTCGTCGACATGCTCCTGGCGATGCCGAGCCTGCTGCTGGCGGTGAGCGTCGCGGCCCTGCTCGGGCCGAGCCTGATCACCGTCATGATCGCCGTCGGGGTGATCTCGGTGCCGGTCTTCGCCCGGCTGCTCCGCGGTTCGATGATCTCTCAGGGCCATTCGGAATACGTCACCGCGGCCACCGCGCTCGGCGTACGCCGGGGCCGGATCGCCGTCGCCCACGTGCTGCCGAACTCACTCGCGCCAGTACTCGTGCAGGCGACGTTGACGCTGGCCACGGCCATCATCGAGGCGGCCGCGCTGTCCTTCCTGGGCCTCGGCAACCCCGACCCGGCGGTGCCGGAGTGGGGCGTCATGCTGACCGACGCGCTGACCCGTCTCGAGGTGGCGCCCCGGCTCACGATCTATCCCGCCGTCGGGATCATCATCACCGCGTTCGGGTTCACGCTGCTCGGCGAGGCGATGCGTGAGGCGCTCGATCCGAAGCTAAGGAAGTGACATGGCGCTGTTGGAAGTGCAAGACCTCGGCGTCACGTTCCACGCCGATCGCGACGTCCGGGCGGTGGACGGCGTCTCGTTCACCGTCGACGCCGGTCAGGTGGTCGGGCTGGTGGGGGAGTCGGGGTGCGGCAAGTCCGTCACCTCGCTCGCCCTGATCGGTCTGCTCCCGCATCAGAACACCAAGCGCGTACAGGTGGACGGCAGCGCCAAGTTCGACGGCCTCGACCTGTTGCGGGCCGACCGGCGTACGCTGCGCGACATCCGGGGCCGGGAGATCGCGATGATCTTCCAGGACCCGCTGTCCTCGTTGAACCCGGTCGTACCGATCGGCGTCCAGGTGGCCGAGGTGCTGGTACGCCACCGAGGCCTCGGCAAGCACGAGGCGGAGCGGCGTTCGGCCGAGTTGCTCGACCGCGTCGGCATCCCGGACCCGCGACGGCGGCTGAAGGAGTACCCGCATCAGCTGTCGGGCGGGATGCGCCAGCGGGCGCTGATCGCGATGGCGGTGGCCTGCCGGCCCCGCCTGCTCATCGCCGACGAGCCGACGACCGCGCTGGACGTGACCATTCAGGCCCAGATCCTGGAGTTGCTGAAGGAACTGGTCCGGGAGGACGGCACGGCGCTGATCATGATCACGCACGATCTCGGCGTGGTCGCCGGGCTCTGCGACAGCGTCAACGTCCTGTACGCCGGACGGGTGGTGGAGAGCGCCGGCCGCCATGAGCTGTTCGGCCACCCCACGCACCCGTACACGGTGGGGCTGCTGAACTCGATTCCCCGCCTCGACGCCCTGCGCGGCGAGGAACTGACCCCCATCCGAGGCTCGGTACGCGACGTCCTGGCCTGGTCGGCGGGGTGCGCGTTCGCGCCCCGATGCGACCGGGCGATCGACTCCTGTCTGACCGGCCCGCCGCCCCTGGAGGGCGACCGGCATGCCTACCGCTGCGTCAACCCGGAGGTCGCGCCGTGACCGCACTGGTGGAGATCAAGGATCTGCAGGTCCATTTCCCGATCGTGCGCGGTGTCGTGTTCGACCGGGTCGTCGGCCACGTCAAGGCGGTCGACGGGGTGACCCTCAGCGTGCCGCGGGGCAAGACGTACGGGCTGGTCGGCGAGTCGGGCTGTGGCAAGACGACGCTGGGCCGGGCGCTGTTGCGCCTGGTCGAGCCGACCGGCGGCTCGGCTCTGTTCGACGGGACCGACCTGACCAGCCTGAGCCCGTCCGCGTTGCGGGGGATACGGCGGCGGATGCAGATGATCTTCCAAGATCCGCTGTCCTCGCTGGATCCCCGGCAGAACGTCGAGTCCATCCTGACCGAGGGCCTGGCCGCGCACGGGATCGGCGCCGATCGGGCCGAGCGGCGGGACATCGTCTGCGAGACGCTGGACGCGGTCGGCCTGCCCCGCTGGGCGTTGTCCCGCTACCCGCACGAGTTCTCCGGCGGGCAGCGGCAGCGCATCGGCATCGCCCGCGCCCTGGTCCTCAATCCGGATCTGATCGTCGCCGACGAGCCGGTGTCGGCCCTGGACGTCTCGATCCAGGCCCAGGTGCTCAACCTGCTGGGCAAGCTGCAGGCCGAGCGCGAGCTGACCTATCTCGTGATCGCGCACGACCTCGCGGTGGTGCGGCACATCTCCGACGTCGTCGGCGTGATGTACCTGGGCGCGCTGGTCGAGGAGGCCTCGTCGGCCGAGCTGTACCAGCGACCGCTGCACCCCTACACGAAGGCGCTGATGTCAGCGGTTCCGGTGCCGGATCCGCTGGTCGAGGAGCGTCGCGAGCGCATCCTGCTGTCGGGCGACCTGCCCTCCCCGGCCAACCCGCCGTCGGGCTGCCGCTTCCGCACCCGGTGCCCCTGGGCTCAGGAGCGCTGCGCGCAGGAGCGTCCGGAGCTGCGCGTACTCGCCGAGGGGCACACGGTGGCGTGCCACTTCGCCGAGGAGATCGAGAACGGCTGAGTCCTCGGGTCAGGGTGCGACACGGACCGCGTGTCGCACCCCGGCCCGGGCCCGGTCCAGATAGGCGCGGACGATCGTGGCGAGCACGGCCGCCGGGTCGATCCGCAGCTCGTTGGCGGCGAAGGTCAGGACGAGCACGCCGTACTCCGTGAAGGCCTGCTGGCGGCGCAGTCGCCGGGTCCACGCCTCGGGCGAGGGGTCCTGGTCGGGCGCGATGACTTCCAGCGCGATCGCGGTGTCGGCGATCCAGCCGTCCGGCGTCGGCAGCGCCTCGCCGTCCGGCCCGAGCAGCGCGGGCTGCCAGCGGATCTCAGGCAACGCCGGATTACTCGCGCACAGCTCCCGCAACCGCGTCAGCGGCGAACCGCGCAATCCCTGCTCCACCTCGGTGAGCGCGGCGCGCAGCAGCAGGCTCCCGCGCTTCGGCCCGGCACGCAGCTCGTCCTGCAACGCGTCCAGGGTGGTCAGGCGTCGCTGCAACGACTCCACCACCAGCGCGCGGGCCGCGTTCCGGTCCAGTCCCGGGACCATCCGCACGGTATCGGCCACCGCTCGCGCGGGCGAGACCACCGCCATCCGGCCGATGGTGGTCGCTCTCGGATCCAATCTATGGGTACGCGAGACGGCGGCGAACCGGGCCGGCGACAAGCGTCGGCGATCCGGGATCAGCACGTGCACCAGGTCGTCGGCCGGTGCGGAGTGGACGACGTGCAGCTGAAGCGCGGTCGGGCCGGTGAGCTGCGCGGACTCTCCGGCGTACAGAAGGCTGGCGAAGGCTCGCTGCTCCCGGCTCAGCGGGCCGCCATGGGTGGCGTAGACGGCGGGCAGGACGGTCTGCCAGACGCCCCGCTCCAACCGCCAGCGCAGTGCGCCCTTCGTCAGGGCGTCGGGCATGCCGCCGAGCACCTGGTCCCGCCGGACCAGGCCGTATTGCTTCTCCAGCAGCCCGTCCAGGTCGGGGCGCGGCCATCGCCTCGGCATGGCGGCCAGCCTGCCGGAGCGAGGCGTTCCCTGTTAAGTGCCTGTGGATAACGATTCCTCATCAAAGACCCAGGTCAGGGCGCTGTCACAACACCACTGGGGCTTTGATCACGTTTCGCCGCGCCTGCGCCGCGCCTGCGCTGCGCTGGGCGTACCCCTGGCTCTCAGCCTTCGGGACGGTGGAGCAACCCGACCGCGAGCTGATGCACCGCCTGGAGGTCGTCCGGGGCGACCAGCGGGACCGCACCACCGGTGATCTTGTACCACTCCGCCGCGCCCTTGTACTGCACGGACGTCTGGGCCGTGGCACCGTCGAGCGTGGTACGCAGCGTGAGATCGCCGGTGACCACACCCACCTCGTCGGTCATCACCCCACCGGGGCCGGGCACGATGTCGGTGACGAGTTCGGCGGGCGTGGTCATCCGGGTCCTCCTGTCAGGCGCAGGTCTTGAGCATCGCGGAGAGGGCGTCCTTCTCCTTGGCCGTGATCGTGAGCTTGTAATACGCCTTCACGGTGATCCAGTCCTGGGCGTAGACGCACCAGGCGTCCTGCGACGGCGGCTTCCACGTCGACGGGTCCTGGTCGCCCTTGGACCGGTTGGAGCTGGCCGAGACGGCGAACAGCTGCGGGCGCTCCATGTCGTTGGCGAAGTCGGACCGCTGCTCGTCGGTCCACTTGTCGGCGCCCGACCGCCAGGCGTTGGCCAGCGGCACCATGTGGTCGATGTCGACCTTGGTCAGCTCGGTCTGGGTGGTGTCGTCGTACCAGCTCGCCCAGCTGCCGCCGGTGACGTTGCAGCCGCTGAGCTTGACGTTCTTGCCGTCGCGCTGCAGGACCTTGTCCCGGACGTCGCAACCGGTCCCGGCGCTGCGCCAATGGGGGAACCGATCGCGCGAGTACCCGGTCATCGGGTGCGCGTCGGCGATCTTGAGGCTCGCGAGGGCGGTCGAGACCGCCCCGGCGGCGGTGGGCTTGAGCCCACCCGTGGATGAGGACGGGCTCGCGAGCGGATCCTCGGTGCAGCCCGCGGCGAACACGAGTGCGGCGGCGAGCGCGCCGATGAGGCGAAGGGGGGTACGCACGCTGAGAGTCTCCCTTGGACCGATGGGGTGTGGTAAGGATTCTCCCGCGCGTCGGCGTGTCAAACCTCCCTGGGCGGCTTGACTGCCCAAGGAAGATGGTGATCGTGACGGAGCTGCGCCTCGGGACGACGGCGGGCCGGGCGACCCTGGCCGCGGCGGTGCTCGCCAGCGGCATGGCCTTCCTGGACACCACGATCGTCACCGTGGCGCTGCCGGCGATCGGCGAGGACCTCAGCGCCAAGCTGTCCGGTCTCCAGTGGACCGTCACCGGCTACACCCTGACGCTGGCCGCGTTCGTGCTGCTCGGCGGGGCGCTCGGCGATCGGCACGGCCGCCGGAAGATCTTCCTGATCGGCGTCGGCTGGTTCACCCTGGCCTCCATCGCCTGCGGCCTCGCCCCGACCATCGAGGCGCTGATCGCCGCCCGCATCCTCCAAGGCGTCGGTGCCGCCCTCCTCACCCCCGGTTCGATGGCCATCCTGCAGGCGTCGTTCGCGCCGGAGGACCGGTCGAAGGCGATCGGCGCGTGGTCGGGACTGTCCGGGGTGTCCACCGCGATCGGCCCGTTCATCGGCGGCTGGCTGATCGACGTGCTGAACTGGCAGGCGGTGTTCTTCCTCAACGTCCCGCTCGCCCTCGCGGTGTGCTGGCTCGCCCGGCGGATGCCGGAGAGCCGCAACCTGATCGCACGGCATACGCGGTTCGACGTCGCGGGCGCAGTGCTGGGCGCGCTCGGCCTCGCCGGATTCACGTACGCCCTGATCGCCACGCCGGAAGAGGGCTTCGGCAGCCCAGAGGTCTGGGCCGGCTTCATCGTCGGCGTGTTCTGCCTGTTCACCTTCATCGCCGTGGAACGCCGCCGGAGCCGTCCGGGCGTCGGCATCTCCGACCACGAAGGGCGTCCCCGCATCGTCGCCATGATGCCGATGTCGCTGTTCGGCTCGCGTACGTTCAGCCTGCTCAACGCGTACACGGTCGTGGTCTATGGCGCGATGGGGGGACTGCTGTTCTTCCTCGCCATCCAGCTTCAGACGGTGTCGGGCTACTCCGCGCTGGAAGCCGGGATCGCCACCCTCCCGATGACGTTGCTGCTGCTGGTGGGCTCCGGACGCAGCGCCGCGCTGGCCGCTCGGATCGGTCCCCGGCCGCAACTGGTCCTCGGCCCGATCCTCTGCGCCGGCGGCACGCTCCTGCTCCTCGCCGTCGACGAGAGCACCAACTACTGGCGAGACGTCCTACCTGGCGCGATCGTCTTCGGCCTCGGCCTGACCCTCCAAGTCGCCCCGCTGACCGCCTCGGTCCTGGCCGCCGTCGACGACGCGTACGCGGGCATCGCGAGCGGGATCAACAACGCCGCCGCCCGCGCCGCCTCGTTGCTGGCCGTCGCCGGGCTGCCGATGATCGTCGGGCTCGCCGGAGCGGCGTACGCGAACCCGGAAGCGTTCAACGCCGGCTACCACGAGGCGTTGTGGTGGTGTGCTGGTGGCCTGGCCGCCGGGGCGGTGCTGGCCGCCTTCCTCCGCCCCCGCTCCTCGCGCTCCTAGCGCTCGCTGCGCGCTCCTCGCTCCGCGCTCGCTCCGCGCTCGTCGCTCGCTCCGCGCTTTTAGCAGCAGATCAGGGATATGCCTGCGATCTTGGACCA
>NZ_JBFBAZ010000182.1:0-13482 GCF_040682475.1 Hamadaea sp. NPDC051192 | reverse complement strand
ACGGGCGTTGATCATGGAGTTTCCAGTCACGACACACCGTCGAGACCACAGTTAACTCCATGATCAACGTCGCGGTCAGGGTCAGGGGGTGGGGAGGACGGCGTCGGTGACGGTGATCGGCTTCGGGAGCAGGCCGTTGGCGTACAGGAGGTCGGCGGCGCGCTGCTGTTCGAGGACGAAGTCCTCGCTGACCGGCAGTACGCCGAACGGCCGGTGGCGCAGGGCGTACTCCCACTCGTCGAGGTTGCCGCCGCCGTCGGCGGCGAACAGCTCGGCCGCCTCGCGCGGGTTGTCGCGGATCCAGGTGTCCGATTCCTGGAGGGCGGCGACGATGACGGCCAGCTCGTCGGCGCGGTCGACGGCGAAGTCGCGGCGGGTGAACCACAGCGACCGGTGGCTGAACAGGCCGTCGGTCGGGATCAGTTCGCGTACGCCGATCTGCTGCTCGACCCGGGTCAGCGACGGGTAGGAGCCGGTCCAGGCGTCGATCTCGCCGTCGAGGAACAACTGGGCGCCGTCGTTGCCGTTGAGGTCCACCGGGATGACGTCGGACCAGGTCAGGCCGACCTTGTCGAGGGCGAACAACGCCAACGTCGTCTGCCAGGAGCCGTGGCCGATGCCGATCCGCTTGCCCCGCAGGTCTTCCAGTGACGTGATCGGCGAGTCCTCGCGTACCACGAACTTGCTGTTCTCCACGCGCGGGCCGGAGATGCCGACGTAGACGATGTCGTGACCGTGGGCCTGAGCGGTGATCGGCGGGGTGAACCCGGTGCCGATGAAGTCGTACGAGCCGTCGAACAGGCCGTCGCCATGGCTGGTGGGCAGCCCGGCGGTGACGTCGGGACGCGGGCCCGGCGGGAGCGTACGGATGTCGATCCACTCGACGTCGGGGATGGTGCGCTCGACGATGCCGCGGTGGCGCAGCACCCAGAGCGAGTTGTTGTGCGGGAAGTAGCCGATGCGCAGAGCCATGAGCGGTCCTCTCGAAGGTCAGGTCGGGTCAGGGAATGGTGATGTCGTGGTCGCGGGCCAGCAGGGGCAGCACGTTTTCGCCGATCCGGTGCGCCTCTTCCAGATGCGGCACACCGGCGAGGATGAACGCGTCGACGCCCAGGCCGATCAGCTCGTCGAGGCGCTGAGCGACCTGGTGGTAGCTGCCGACGAGGCCGAAGACCGGGCCGCCACGCAGCAGGTGGAAGCCGCCCCATACGTTGGGTGCGACCTCAAGGCCGCGAAAGCCCGCGCTCGGGTCGCCGGTGAAACCTCGGCTGCGGGCCGCGCCGACCGAGTCGCCGCCGCCTTCGAAGGCGCGCAGCGCATCGGGACCCAGATTCTCGAATCCGCGCCGAATCTCGTCCCAGGCCTGGTCCTCGGTCGGGCGGGCCAGCACGTCGAGGCGTACGGCGAACCGGGGGGTGCGGCCCAGCGCCGCGGCGTCCGCCCGGACCTGGGCGAACTTGGCGGCGAGCGCGTCGAACGGTTCCAGCCAGGACAGGTAGTAGTCGGCGTGCCGGCCGGCCGCCTCGATCGCGGCGGGCGAGGAGCCCGAGAAGTAGATCTCGGGGAACGGCTGCCCGGCCAGGTCCTTCGGCAGGCCCGCTCCCTCGACCCGGTAGAACCGGCCCTCGTAGGAGAAGTCCCCGGCCCACACTCCCTTGAGGACGTCGAGGAATTCCGAGGTCCGCGCGTACCGGTCGTCGTGGGAGACCTTGTCGCCCCACCACAGCTGCGCGGGTCCACCGCCGCCGGAGATGACGTTGTAGACGATGCGCCCGCCGGTCGCGGCCTGCAGGCTCGCGGTCAGTCGAGCCGCCTGCACCGGATGCAGGAATCCCGGCTGGTACGCGACCATGAAGCGGTACCTGCGGCTCTGCTGGGCCAGTGAGGCGGCCAGCGCCCAGGGGTCGTCGGTGCCGGGGAACGACGGCAGCAGCCCGCCGACGAAGCCGGCCGTCTCGGAGGCCCGGACGACGTCGGCCACATGGTCGGCGTAGCTGTAACCGTCCGGTGCACCGTCCCGCAGTCCCGGAGCGAGCTGCCCCGGAACGGGCCGGCCTGGCACGGACTGGTCGACGAAACCGCCCCGGCTCTGCGTACGGCGTCGCAGGGACGGCTGGTCGCCATGCGTGCCGACCCGCCAGTAGATGTCGATCGACATGGTCAGACTCCTTCCAGCACAGGGTTTTCCAGCAACGGGATGAGGTGCTCGCCGACGCGGTAGGTCTCCTCGATGCGCGGCCGGGCGTCGAACACGACGGTGGACACGCCTTGGGCGGCGTACGCCCGCAGCAGGTCGGCCGCCTCCGCATAGGTGCCGGCGAAGTCGGCCTCATCACGGAAGGGCGCGTCGGCCAGCTCGGCGGCGTCCTCGCGCAACACCGCCGACAGCTGTACGCCGATCCCGACGGTGCGCCCGTGGGCTGCGGCCAGCTCAGTCAGCTGCGCGGCAGCGGCCAGCGTCGGCGGGGTGAAGATGTGCACGTCGCCGTGCCGGGCCGACAGGTCGAGGGCGGCCGGAGACGCCCCGGTCAGCTGCACCTGAGGGAACGGCACGAGGCTCAGCGGGGCGGCGAATCCGCCGTCGAGGACGTCGAAGAACTTGCCCTCGAAGGTGAACTCGCCTTTGACGCCGCCCGGGCCGGAGGCCTTGCCGCCGCCCCACACACCCCGGGCGATCTGCAGGAACTCGGCCGCCCGCAGATAGTGGTCGTCGCCGACGGTGAAGTCACCGTGCGCTCGCGCGACGGCCGGGTCGAGGTCGACGGCGAGCCGCCAGGCGAAGCGGGAGCCGGAGAAGCGTTGCAACGACGCCGACCCCTTGGCCGCGTACACCGGGGTGCTGACGCCGGGGTGGAACTCCGCCACCACCTTCAGCCACCGGGTGTCCCGCAGTGCGGCGGCGGCCACGCTCCAGCTCTCCAGCCCGTCCGGGTCGAACGGCACGACCGCGCCGGACAGCGTGCCCAGTTCCGCCGCGCGGACGACCTCCCGCAGGTGCCCGAAGCCGTGGCGTACGCCCTCGGCCCGGGTCGGCAGGAGGACCTGAATGTCCAGTGTGGTCACTCCGCCACCTCCCGATGGGCGGCTTCGAGAACCTCGGGCGCGGCCCAGGCGGACACGTCGACCTCGCCGGCCAGGAATCCGTGCAGGGCGAGGAAGCGCTGCTGCCGGTCGAGCAGGTCGAGCCGGTCGGCGTCCAGCGTCGGGTGCAGCGTCCGGTGGAACCCCGACCGGTACGCGGTGAGGACGCCGTCGGCCCCGGACCGGGTCTCCCGGGCGAGGATGGTCCGCAGCTCGTCGAGGTGCCCGGCGGCCCAGTCGGCGGCCCGCAGCGTCTGCACGAGGAACCGGACGACCAACTCCGGCCGCTCCGCCAGGAGTCGCTCGTGGACGGTGATGGGCCGGGGTGTGCCGTTGTTGACCCGGTACCGCCGGTCGGGGTGCTCGTCCAGGTCGACCGCCACGCGCAGGCCCAGCCGGGCGGCGTCCTCGGCCTGCTTCGCGCCCTTGACGTAGACGGCGTCGATCGCACCGTCGGCAACGGCCTGCAGCCCGGGCCACAACCCTCCCCCGGTCCGGTCGCGGCCGATCTCCGTCGAGAGGCTGGGCACGGTGACGGGGCGTACGTCGTCGAGGGTCAGCCCGGCGAGGCTGAGCGCACCCTTGAAGCCGTGCAACGCCATCGCGCGGGGGAAGCTCTGTCCCCGGGTCGCGCCCCAGCCGGGGAGGGCGACGGTGGCTCCGGCCAGGCCGGCCGGCCCGGTGATCGGCGAGTCCGCCCGGACGAGGACGCTCTGCCACTCGTCGATCCAGGTCAGCCCGATGAGCCTGGTCGCGGCGCCCTCGGACTTCGCCGCGAGCGCGGGCACGTTGCCGCCTTCGCGGAACAGCCCGAGCAGCTGGTGGTCGTAGTGGTGGCGGGCCAGCTCCGGTCCGGCGTCCTGCAGCACGCCGACGTCGAGCCCGGCCGTGCCGAACTCCTCGGCCAGCCAGCCCAGGTTGAGGGCCAGGCCGCTGGCGGTCGGCACCGGGCACCGGGTGTACCAAACTTTGTCCACAGTAGATTCCAAAACGGCGGTCATGGGTCAGACCCCTTTCAACGACGGGATGCCTAGCTCGGCGAGGAAGAAGCGGCGGTACTCGACGAACCGCGGGTCGGTGCGGTCACGCGTACCGGGGAGGTCGATGGACTGGTCGGCGGCGAGCTTCCCGTCGCGCAGCACGGCGACCCGGTCGGCGAGCCGCACGGCCTCCTCGACGTCGTGCGTCACGAGGACGACCGCCGGCCGATGCCGGGTGACGAGGTCGCCGACCAGGTCCTGGGTCTGCAACCGGGTCAGCGCGTCGAGCGCGGCGAACGGCTCGTCCAGCAACAACAGCTGGGGCCGGCGGACGAGGGCTCGGGCCAGCGCGACGCGCTGGGCCTCGCCGCCGGACAGCGTCACCGGCCAACGCCGGGCGGCGTCGGGCAGCCCGACCTCGGCCAACGCCGACCGCCCGGCTTCCTGGGCGCTGCGCGGCTGGCCGATCGTGACGTTGGCGAGCACCCGCCGAGCCGGGACGAGGCGCGGCTCCTGGAACACGGTGGTACGCCGCTCTGGCACGAGCACCTCACCGGAGTCGGGTACTTCCAGCCCGGCCAGGATGCGGAGCAGGGTCGTCTTGCCGGTGCCGCTCGGGCCGAGTAGCGCCAGGAACTCCCCCGCTCTCAGGTCGAGGTCGATCGCGTCCAGCACGGTCTTGGTCCCGAACCGCTTGGTCAGACCGCGAAGCTGGACGGCGGGCGGGCGTACGGCGTCGGTCATCGGGCCTCCTGATGCCGCCGCCAGGGCATGGCCAGCCGCTCCAGTCCGCGTACGCCGAGGTCGATGGCGATGCCGAGGACGGCGTAGAGCAGGATGCACAGCACCATGTAGTCGTTGCGGTAGTACTGCTGCGCCAGCGTCACCAGGTATCCGATGCCGGCAGTGGCCCCGACCTGCTCGGCGGCGATCAGCCCGACGAGGCTGACCGACAGGCTGATCCGCAGCGCCATCAGGATGTTGGGCAGCGCGGTCGGCAGGATCACCCCGGCGACCAGGCGCACGCCGGACAGCCCGAACGTGCGGGCGGCCTCGACGAGCTTGCGGTCGACGCCCCGCACCCCGAGATACGTGTAGGCGTACATCGGGCTGGCCGTCGCCACCGCGATCAGCACCACCTTGAACAGCTCGTCGACGCCGAACCAGGAGATGAACAGCGGCACCAGCGCGAGGAACGGCACGGCCCGCTTAATCTGCATCACCGGGTCGGCCAGCCGTTCGCCGATCGCCGACAGCCCGGTCCACAGTCCGAGCAGCAGCCCGGCCAGGGTTCCGATGAGGACGCCGGGAGCCGCCCGGCCGAACGAGGCGAACAGGTAGTCGGCGAGCTGCCCGGTCGACGCCAGCTCGCGCAGCGCCTGCACGACCGCGCCCGGCCCCGCGAGCACCTCCGCGGAGATCAGGTCGCGGCTGGTCGCGTACCACCAGAGGAGGAGCAGGAGCCCCGGGACGGCGAGCCGGGCCACCACCGAGACCACCCGCCGGGGCCGCCGCGCACCCAGGAACCGGGGTGTGACCAGCGGCGACGTGACCACGGTGGCGACCGGCGGATCGATGACGGCGGTCATGACAGCACGAGGAAGACGTCGGCCGGCGCGACCTTGTCCTTGACCACGCCGTAGCGGGAGAACAGATCGGACACCGAGGTGACCGCGGCCCCGTCGGCGTCGGTGACCAGGCGCGGAACCTGCGCGTAGCGCGTCTTCTCGATCTCCAGCTTCAGCCGGTCGCCGGTGATCGCGGTGGGGCCCTGCTGGAGGAAGACGTTCTGGAACTTCTCGGGCTCCTGCTTGGCCTGCTGGGTCAGCTCACGGAGCACGTCGAGATAGACCTTGACCGCCTCCGGGTGCTGCTGGAGCAGTTCCAGCCGTGCGGCCACGATGGACAGATCCTGGTCCGGCAGGTCGCGGCCGTGCACCAGCACGCGCGCGCCCTTCGCCACGACCTGCGGGTACGCGTTGACGATGGCCCACCAGGCGTCCACCTTGCCGGTCGCGAACGCCGACGCCGCCTGGTCGAGCCCGAGGTAGACGCGTTCGACCTGGTCCACCGGGATGTTCGCCTGCTGGAGGGCGAGCAGCAGGAGGTATTCACCGCGGCCGCCCTTGTTGACGGCGACCCGCTTGCCGACGAGGTCGGCCACGGACTTGATCGGGCTGTCGGCCGCGACGACGAGGCCGTCGGTCTGCGGCGCGGCTGCGTCGGTGACCGGGTCGGTGACCGCGAAGACGCGGATGTCCTTGCTGTTGGCCAGGTAACCGAGCACCGGCGAGATCGCCCCGGCCAGCACGTTCACCGAGCCGGCGTGCACGGCGTCGGCGGTCGCGGTGAACGAGGCGTAGGAGCCACCCCATGCGACCTTCGCGTTCACGGCGGCCAGCCGCTTTTCCAGGATCCCCTCGCGTTTGGCGTACGCGAGGGGTCCGGCGTTGCCCGGGTCCTGCAACTTCAGCACCGCACCGCCGGAGTCGCCGGTGGCGGCGTCCGCCCCGGAGCCGCAGGCGCTCAGCCCGACGGCCGCGGCGGACAAGAGAGCGGTCGTGGCCGCGATCAGCAGCCTTCGGGGTACGCGCATGACGAGGGACTCCTTGCTACAAGACGATGCGACAGGACGATCACGTGGCCCGTGATCACGTAATTCCTATCGTTCCCATGGGAATTATGGGATACAAGGCCGATCCCAATGGGCAGGATGACCGGATTGTGAACGCCCCACCCGTCGCGCGGCGTAGCCTCCTGTCGGGGGAACGTCGGGGGAACCGAGCATGAAGTCATTCCTGGAACGATGGGGACAGTCAGCGGCGCGACGGCATTGGCTGGTGATCGGGCTGTGGCTCGTCGCCGTGGTGGGCCTGCTGATCGGGCGGCAGCTCTTCGGCGGGAACCTCGCCGACGACTACACGGTGCCGGGCTCGTCGGCCGCCCAAGGCCTGGATCTGCTGCAGAAGGAGTATCCGCAGGCGGGCGGCTACAGCGGCCAGCTCGTCTTCCATTCGCCGTCGGGCAAACAGGTGTCGGCGTCCTCCTCGGCGGTGAACGAGGCCGTGTCCAACGCCGCCAAACTGCCCCACGTCCTCACCGCCACGAGCCCGTTCGCCGCCGCCAACAGCCCGCAGGTGAGCAAGAACGGGCAGATCGCGTACGCGACGATCGCGTTCGACGTGGTGCCCGGCAGCCTCGACCAGTCCTACCTCGACCAGCTGGACGCGGCCGTCGCACCCGCGCGGGCGGCCGGGCTGACCGTGGACTACGGCGGCGGAGCCGGGCAGATCGACGACGCCACCGACGACCGCAGCTCCGAGGCGGTCGGGCTGGCGCTGGCCCTGGTCCTGCTGCTGATCATGTTCCTCTCAGTGGCCGCCGCGGTGATCCCGCTGGTGTCGGCCATCGTCGGCGTCCTCGTCGGGCTGTCGATCCTGGCGCTGCTCGCCAACGTCTTCACCCTGCCGACGACGGCCCCGACCGTGGCCACCCTGCTCGGGCTCGGAGTGGCCATCGACTACGCCCTGTTCATGGTGGCCCGCCACCGCGAAGGCGTCGACGCGGGCCAGCCGATCCGCCAGGCCATCGGCCGGGCGGCGGCCACCTCCGGCGCGGCCGTCGTCGTCGCGGGCAGCACGGTAGTGGTGGCGATCCTCGGCCTCTACCTGTCCGGCGTGCCGTTCGTCGGCGCCCTCGGCGGCTCCTCGGCGATCATGGTCGTGATCGCGATGTGTGCGGCGTTGACCCTCGTCCCCGCCCTGCTCGGCCTGGCGAAACGGGCGGTGCGGTCCTGGCGTCGACGCGATGCGGGCGCCGTCCCCGATCACGAGCACGGCCTGTTCGCCCGCTGGGGCCGGGCGGTCAGCCGGCACCCCTGGCCGTACGCCGCTGGAGCGACGGTGGTGCTCCTCGTGTTCGCCCTGCCGCTATTCAAGATCGAGTTCGGCCAGATCGACGCCGGGGCCAACCCCACCTCGCAGTCCTCGCGCCGGGCGTACGACCTGTTGTCGGAGGGGTTCGGGCCGGGGGTCAACGGGCCGATCACCGTCGTCGTGTCCGTTCCCCCGGGACAGTCCACCAGCGACACCCAGTCGATGATGAGCAAGCTCAGCCAGTCACTGTCCAAGACCGAGGGCGTCGCCTCCGTGTCGTCCGCCAACGTCAACCCCGCCAACACCGTGGCGATCGTCAACGCCACTCCGACCACCGCGCCGCAGGACGAGGACACGACCGAGACGGTCCAGCGGATCCGCGACGACGTGCTGCCGACGGTCCCGGCGACCACCTACCTCACCGGCAACACCGCCGGCGCGGTCGACTTCACCGACCGCATCGTCCAGCGGCTGCCCCTGATCATCGGTGCGGTGGTGCTGCTGGCCCTGATCCTGCTGACCATGGCGTTCCGGTCGCTCGCCATCGGGATCAAGGCGGCCGTCATGAACCTGCTGTCGGTGGCGGCGTCCTACGGCGTACTGGTGGCGGTGTTCCAATGGGGCTGGGGCTCGTCGCTCATCGGGCTGGACGAGAAGGTGCCGATCCCGGCGTTCGTGCCGATGTTCATGTTCGCCGTCATCTTCGGGCTGTCGATGGACTACGAGGTGTTCCTGCTGTCCCGGGTGCATGAGGCGTACGGCCAGACCGGCGACGCGCGCCGCAGCGTCGCGATCGGCATCGGGGCCACCGCGCGGGTCATCACCACGGCCGCCGCGGTGATGATCGTGGTGTTCACCAGCTTCGTGCTGAACGACCAGCCCACCGTGAAGATGCTCGCGGTCGGCCTCGCGTTCTCGGTGCTCATCGACGCGACAGTGGTACGCATGATCCTGGTGCCGGCGGTGATGTCGTTGCTGCGTGACCGCGCGTGGTGGATACCGCGATGGCTCGACCGGATCCTCCCGCGGATCAGCCTCGAGGACTGAACGGTTTACGGCCCGATCAGGGCGCAGCCTGGCGGATCAACGGCGCAGCCGGTGCAGGTTCCCCGCCAGCCAGATGAGGCCCGACACCACGACGACCGCGGCGCTCCACCAAACGAACAACGCGGTCTGTCCCGGCTGGAACGCCGACGGGGTAAACGTTGCCAGCGGCAGCCCGAGCAGATCGCCGAGCCGGCCGAGGACCGAGACCTCCGGATGCAGCTCCCAGTTCCACCGCAGCCCCTTGTCGATGTCGCTCAGCAGGCCGAGCAGCAACCCGTAGCCGGCCAGCAGGACGGCGGCCGCGACGGCGAGCCAGTGGTTCAGCTGTCGCAGGACGACCGCGACGAAGATCGACAACAGCGGGGCGACCGCGACGAGATACCGAGCAGGCGGGCCGAAGCCGGCCCACCAGTTGACGAAGGTGCACACCGCGACCGAGTACGGCACGACCACGGCCGCGACGATCAGACTGGTACGCCGCAGGCCGCCGCCCAGCGCCAGGAGCACTCCCCCGCCGACCAGGAACATGAGCGGAAAGTTGGTGAGCAGCCCGTAGTTCCGGTCCAGGAGCGCGTTGAGCACACCGGTCAGCGGCGAGATCTGGAAGATGCCGTTGCCGGAGGCCGCGTTCGCCGGGGCTGGGTTCGCCGTTCCCCAGACGACGAGGTTGTAGAGGGCGTACCCGCCGACCAGGAGAACGCTCGGGACGGCCATGGCGACGATCGCCCAGCGGTCACGGAACCGGCTGCGCTGCCAGATCCGCCCGGCCAGGAGCAGCATGACGGGCACGATGAGCAGCAGGAAGCGGCCGTGCACCCAGACGAGCGCGCCCATGGCTGCGGCGACGGCCGCGATCCGGGCGGAGGTCAGCTCCGCACGCAGCAGACCGCGTACGGCGAACACCACCGCGAGGGCGGCGATCGGCTCGATGAACAGCATCGATGAGTAGGTGTAGAGCGGCGTCCCGACGGCGAACAGCCCGGCCACGCCGACCGCGTACGCGCGGGCGAAGCCCAGCTCCGACAGCAGCCAGTAGATGTTGAGCACCGTCAGGGTCGACACCAGCACCATGAACAGGTAGACCCCGGCGACGCCCATCAGCAGGTAGAATGGATGCCACAGCAGCGGCCCGCCGAATCCATGTAGCGGCAGCGGCTGGGCGTCCGGTCCCGGCACCAGATGCGGCTCGATCGGCTGCGGATGGATCGCCAGATAGTCGCCGTTCGCGTACGCGCGGGCCGGGTTGAGGCTGTGGTACTTCCGCAGCGCGACGTTGAACATCAGGTAGTGCGGTTCGTCGCCGCTGCGCATCGGGTTGACGTAGCGCAGCCGGGCGGCCAGTCCGAACACTCCCATCGCCAGGACCGCGAGCAGGCCGGTCCAGCTCCGGGGCGACCAGGCCGGCGACGCGAGCTCGACCGTCGCCGTCGCCTGCGGCTCCTGAGGGGCTTCGATGGCGTTTGTCGCAAATGACACCTTCACACCGTAGGCCACGACTACGGCGTACCCCGGTGTCCGACACCCACTGGATCGGGGCTGCGGCACCGCTGGGGTGCCGCAGCCCGTCGGCCTATTTGAGGTACGCGGCCAGCGGTATCTGCTGGTTCCGCAGGGCCGAGGCGACGACCCCGGCGATCTGCTTGGCTCCGGCCGCCTCGAAGTGGGTGTGGTCGTCGCAGAAGAAGGCGCCGACCGGTCCGGAGGTGTAGTCGCCGTTGTTCGGGCAGAACGCGAGCGTGTTGTACAGCGTGTAGCTCAGCCGGTGCAGGTCGATGACGGGTACGCCGTTCGCGCCGGCGGCGGCGTTCGTCTCGGTGAGGAATCCCCGGTTGCCCACGGCGGTGCTGCCCGAGCAGGTGATCGCAGCGACCGGGGTCAGGAAGACGGGATGGGCTCCCCGCGCCTTGGCCGCGCTGGCCATGACGCCGAGCAGTTGCTGGTACCGCGCTGAGCCGACGTGCCGGGGACAGGTGCTCGTCCCGTCGTTGATGCCGAACTGGATGAGCAGATAGTCGCCGGACTTCATCCCGGTCGTCGCGTCCAGCATGGCCTGCCAGCGGGTGGAGTAGGTCGCCGGGCTGATGACGCATTCGCCGGACGAGTCCGTCGTCGTGGTGACGTTCGGGTCGTAGAGCCAGGTCTGGATGCTGCGGCCCGCGACCGCGTTGTTCTTCACCGTGACGCTGCCGGTGAAGTACTGGGCGAACTGGTTGCCCCAGCCGACCGGGCAGGTGGTACCGCTGGCGGGGTTGGCCACCGTCGAGTCGCCCGCGAGCCACACCGTGATCGGCGGGGTCGACGGGTTCGACGGGGACGGACTGGTCGTGGGCGGAGCGCACGGCGTCGGGTCGGGCGTCGGACCGGCCGCGGTGGTCAGCTCGACGTAGTCGACGTTGGCCAGTCCGTCCGCTGTGGTGGGACTGAGCCGGATGATGTTGCTGCCCGACGCCAGGGTCACCGTCAGCGTCGTGGTCACCCAGGTGGTCCACGCCCCGGTCCCGTCGAAGGAGGCACCGGCGACACGGGTGCCGTTGACCAGGACGTCAGCCGGGCGCGCGGTCGTGGTGCCGTTGGCGTACCGGACGCCGAGCGTCGCGGAACCGGCAGCGGACGCGGTGACCGTGAACTGCGCCGCCGCGCCGATCGCATTGGTGCCGTTGCAGAAGCCGCTGCCGGAGAAGCCGGTGTGGTTCGAGTCGATCGTTCCCGTGCAGACGGCGGGGGCCGTCTCGGCCTCGTAGCGGGTGGTCGCGGCGGCGGCGATGTTCGCGCCGACCACGGTGGCGGCCGCTGCCAGTGCCGCGGCGCAGGCGATGATCAGGTGCCGTTTCATCTCTCCTCCGCTCAGATGTACTGATCGAGGATCGGCCGCAGGCGCTGCGTGATCTTCGCGTGGCCGGCGTCGGTCGGGTGGACGTTGTCGGAGGTGTCGGTGGCCGCGTCGATCCAGCCCGTGGTGTCGACGAAGTGGACCTTGGCGTCGCCGGCCGCGGTACGGGCGGCCACGGCGTTGCGAGTCTCGGTCACGTACCGGGCGCGGAACACGCCCATCGCCAAGATCTCCGCATTCGGGTACGCCTGCCGCAGCCGTTCCAGCAGCACGATGTAGTTCGCCTGGAACACCGGGGTCGACACGCCGTGGCCGACGTCGTTGGTGCCGAGGTTGATCACGACGGCGGTCGCCTGATAGGTGGCGAAGTTCCAGTCGTCGTAGCTCACCCAGGCCGACGATCGGCGGAACCAGTCCATCATCCCATAGCAGTCCTGGCTGACCAGGCACGCGCCGCCTTGCGCGACCTGGCTGTGGGCCGCGCCGAGCGCTTCGGCCGTCTGCCAGGCGTACGTGGTGAAGGGGCGGTCGGCGTTGGGTTGGCCGACGGTGATGGAGTCCCCGATGAACTCGACGAAGTTCGCCGGGCGGCCGATCGCCGTGGTCTGCGCTCCGGCGGCGAGCAGGAGGCCGCCGAAGACGGGGTCGCCGGCGTAGGAGCCCGCCCGTTCGCGATAGCCGATGCGGATGGTGTGCGAGCCGCCGGTCAACCCGGTCGCGAGCGTCACATCGCCCGACACCGTACGCCGCCATTGGGGAGCCGCCCCGTCGACGGCGTAGAAGAGGTCGATGGCGTTGCGCTGGCGTACGCCGATCGTGCTGCCGGTGAAGCGGGCTTCCAGGTAGCCGCCGGCCCAGCCCATCGAGTAGTACGCCGGATCGGCGGTGTTCCACCGGCCGTAGTACTGGATGTTCGGATCGGTCGGCCGGCCCGTGCCCGCCGTGGATCCGCCGGTCAGGTCGACGTCCAGGGCGTCCACGTTGGGCAGGCCGTTGGCGGTGGTGGGACTGAACCGGATGACGTTGCTCCCGGCGACCAGGGCCACCGTCAGCGTCGTGGTCAGCCAGGTGGTCCAGGCGCCGGTGCCGTCGAAGGTCGCACCGGCAACGCGGGTGCCGTTGACCAGGACGTCAGCCGGCCGCGCCGTCGTGGTGCCGTTGGCGTACCGGACGC
Organism: Hamadaea sp. NPDC051192; assembly: GCF_040682475.1. Classification (NCBI taxonomy): domain Bacteria; kingdom Bacillati; phylum Actinomycetota; class Actinomycetes; order Micromonosporales; family Micromonosporaceae; genus Hamadaea; species Hamadaea sp. NPDC051192. The sequence continues at coordinate 495 of NZ_JBFBAZ010000182.1, read as the reverse complement.
CGAGCGTCGCGGAACCGGCGGTCGAAGCGGTGACCGTGAACTGCGCCGCCGCACCGACAGCATTTGAAGCGTTGCAGAAACCGCTGCCGGAGTATCCGGTGTGGTTCGAGTCGATGGTTCCGGTACAGACAGCGGGGGCCGTCTCGGCTTCGTATCGGGTCGCCGCCGCGGCGGCGTGCGTCGTCACGACCGCCATGAGGCCGATCGTCGCCATCACGGTGCTCGCCGACAGGATCGCGGCCCGGAATCGGGCCAACGGGCGCACAGCCCGGAATCGGGCCAACGGGCGCACAGCACGGAATCGGGTGGAAGACATGTGGGGCTCCTACGCACGAGAGGGTTGACCGTGGGCGTGCCGGTTCGCCCGGACCGGCACGCCCACGGCAGTGATCAGCGGACGTAGATGGTGGGTGCGGGTGGGGTGCTCATCCCGTCGCCGAGGAAGTACGACGGATGCGGCGGCTGGTTGTAGGCGGTGTTCTGCCACGCCAACGC
>NZ_JBFBAZ010000181.1:0-13562 GCF_040682475.1 Hamadaea sp. NPDC051192 | reverse complement strand
TCCGCGTTGTACCTGTTTTGTGGTTCTAATTTCGACCCAAGATTCGACCCAGAACCCTGATCCGCTTCCGGCTGGCGATGATCCACATCCCGTCTTGTGTCGCGAGACCGGCCGGTAGCGACACCGAACGGGATGTGGATCATCGCCAGCCAGCCCGGGGGCGCGAATGGCGTTCGCGCAAGATCACGCCGATCGGGTAGACTGCCCAGGTTCCCCGGGCCTGCGCGCCTGCGGACGGGCGCGTAGCTCAGCGGAAGAGCATCCGCCTTACAAGCGGAGGGTCGCTGGTTCGAACCCAGCCGTGCCCACACCGAAACGGAATCGGCGCCCGGCGGAGCCGGGCACCGCTCCACAGCCACGATCAGGATTTGCCGTCGTACGCATCCTGCAGCGCCTGGACGTCCAGCTTCCGCATGCCGAACATGGCCTGGGTGGCCCGCTGCGCCGCGGCCGGGTCGGGACCGCCCATGAGGCTGCTGAGCTGCGTCGGAATGATCTGCCAAGAGACGCCGAACTTGTCCTTGAGCCAGCCGCACTGGCTCTCCTCGCCGCCGTCGGCGGTCATGGCGTCCCAGTAGTAGTCCACTTCCTTCTGGTCGGCGCAGTCGACCACGAACGAGACGGCCTCGGTGAACTTGAAGTCCGGACCGCCGTTGAGGGCCTGGTAGCGCTGTCCGGCGATCTCGAAGTCCACCACCATGGCGGTTCCGGCCGGCTTCGGCATTCCGTCGCCGTACCGGGTGACCTCCAGGATGCGGGCGTCCGGGAACAGGCCGACGTAGAACTCGGCCGCCTGCTCGGCTTCGTTGTCGAACCAGAGCATCGGAGTGATCTTCTGCGTCATCGTCTTCTCCTAACGGGTTGTGCGTGATGAAGTGCGCTTACACCCAGGCGTCGAACGAGCGACAGCGGATACGACAACTCTCGGGAAGAATTTTCTAGTCGATCGTCGTGGTGACTTCTGAGCCCAGTTCCACGGTGCGCGAGACCGTGCAGAGCCGGTCGTGGGACATCTTGACCAGGCGTGGCAGCATCTCCCGGGCGGCGTCGCCGGCGGGGCCTTCGGGGAAGCTCACCGTGAACTCGACGGCGAGGTTCGTCATGCGGTTGCCGCCGGTCTCGTCGCGGATCTTGTCGCCGGTGCCGCGTACGCGGAATTCGACGGGCTCGCCCCGGCGGCTGACGACGAGGTCCACGTCGATCGCCGTGCAGCCGGCGATGGCGGTGAGCAGCAGCTCGACCGGGGTGAAGTTGGGGTCGTCGCCGCCTTGGCCGACGCTGATCTCGCCGCCTCGGACGTTGCGAGCGGTGTACTTGCCCACGCTGGTGCGCTCGATCTCGATCGAGCGGAAGGTCTCGTCTGCCACGATCTCGACGCTACTTCACGGGGACGGCCGGCACGGGTACCTGGCGCATACCGAAGCCCCCGGCGGGCTCGACCGAGCCCACCGGGGGAACGGGATCAGGTGTGGGCCGCCGAGTTCCCGGCGAGCTTGGTCGTGGCGATGTCGTTGGCGAGGATCGCCGTCTCCACCGCGGCCACCGAGGAGGACGAGTCCACCCCGGGCAGCGTCGCGACGTTCAGGGCGTACAGCCGGAATTCGTAGAGGTGGCTGGTGCCGCCCGGGCAGGGCCCGAAGTACTGGAGCGCCTTGTCGCCGGTGCTCATGCCCTTCTGTCTGGCCCCGGAGATCCCCGGGACGCTGAACCCGAGCCCGAGTCCTTCGGGCAGGAACGTACGCGATGCCGGGAGGTCCCAGATCACCCAGTGCTTGTTGCTGTTGGCCGTGTCGATCAGGACGATCGCGTAGCTCTTGGCGGCGGTCGTCCCCGGTCCCCAGGACATCGGCGGCGAGATGTCGTTGCCCGACACACCGTCCTGCTGACAGGTGTACTTCGTCGGGATCGAACCGTTGTTGGCGAAGGCCGTGCTGGTCAGCGCGAACGGCGGCGTGGCGAATTTCAGCCGCACGATGACGTTGTCCAGTGTGCTCGGCGTACCGCCGTCCTTGTCGTTGTTGGTCGAGGTCAGCCACAGCCCGCCGTCGGGGGTCTTGACGATGGTGCGCAGCCGGCCCCAGGTGCCGTTGAAGAACGCCCGGGGTGTGTCGGTGGTGGACCCGGTGATGTGCATGACCCAGAGCCGCCCGCCGCGTACGGCGGCCATATAGATCCAGTCGTTGACGATCTCCAGGCCGCTCGGCGACGCCGAGGCGACGTCCCAGGTGCGTACCGGATTGGTCATGCCGCTGGTGCTGCAGCTGCCCTCGCACGTCGGCCAGCCGTAGTTGGCGCCGGGTTTGATCAGGTTGAGCTCGTCGAACGTGCTGTCGCCGAACTCCGACTCCCAGAGCCGTCCGGCCGAGTCCCAGGCCAGGCCCTGCGGGTTGCGGTGGCCGTAGCTGTAGACGCGGGTGCCGAACGGGTTGCCGGGCGCGGCGGCGCCGGTCGGGGTGACGCGCAGGATCTTGCCGTTGAGGGAGCTGAGGTTCTGCGCCTTCGTCCCGTCTTGGGCGTCCCCGGTGGTGATGTAGAGGTAGCCGTCCGGCCCGAACTTGATGCGGCCGCCATTGTGGAACCGGTTCTTCGCGATGCCGGTCACCAGCGCCTCGCGGGCGCCGATGGCGCCGTTCTCGTACTTGAACCGCACGACCCGGTTGTCCGACGCCGCGGTGTGCATGACGTAGACGTAGTGGTCGCTGGCGAAGGTCGGTGAGACAGCCAGTCCGAGCAGGCCGCCTTCGCCGCTGGTGGTGACCGCCTCGGTGATCTTGCCGACGACCGTGCGCTGCCCGGCCGAGGTCACCTTGACGATCTCGAACCGATCCCGTTCGGCGACGAGCGCGGTGCCGTCCGGCAGGAAGCCGATGCCCCACGGCAGATCCATCGCCGCGTTCACGGTGCGGTCCAGGACCGGGTCACCGCCCGTGCCGCCGGTTCCGCCCGCGGTGGTCGTCACCGACAGTCCGGCGCTGCGCGCGGACACGTTGCCGTTAGCGTCGAAGGCCTCGACCGAGAACACGTACGTCGTGCTCGGGCTCAGGGAATCGGCGGTCGCCGTCAGGTCCGGCACCGTCGCGAACTGCACGCCGTCCTTGAACACGTGATAACCCGCCACGCCGATGTTGTCGCTCGACGCGGTCCAGGCCAGACTCACGCTGGTCGCGGCCACATTAGTGGTACGCACACCGCTGGGCTGGCTCGGGGGAGTGGTGTCGTCGCTGGGCGGCGTCGTGACGGGCACGTTGTTGCTCGCCTGCGAAGCGTTGCCCACCGCGTCGTACGCCAGCACGGTGATGACGTAGGTCGTGTTGGGCGTCAGGGCGAGCGTGGCCGTCGTGATGTTCCCGCCGACCACCTGGACGATGTTGCCGCCGTTGTAGACCTTGTACTGCGCGACGCCCACGTTGTCCGTGGCCGCGTCCCAGGCCAGGTCGACGCCGTAGGGACGGACTTCGCCGACGACACGCAGGTTCGCCGGCGCGGTCGGCGGCTGCGTGTCGGCGGGCGCGGTCACCCGGAGGCGGTCGAGGTTGGGCCCGCCGTTGACGGTCGTCGAGGCGGCTTTGATCTTGTTGGTGCCGGCGGTCAGGCTGAGGCTGACCGTGCGGTCGGCCCAGGTGTCCCAGTCCGTGGTGCTCGGGAAGCTGATCCCCGGGGCGGCGACGGTTCCGTTGACGCTGACGTCCATCGGCCGGTCCACGGTGGTCCCGTTGGAGTACCGCAGGGTCACCGGATAGACCCCCGCCGACGGCACGCCGACCGTCCACTCGACGCCGGAGCCGACGGCGTTGTCGCCGTTGACGAATCCGCTACCGGTGTATCCGGTGTGGTTGGACTCGACGGCGCCCAGCGTGATGACGGCGTCCTCGGCCTGGTAGTCGGTGAAGCTCGGCGGCGCCTCGAACTCCAGGTAGTCGATGTTCGCGTCGCCGTTGGCCGTGGTGGCGGCCAGTTTGATCGTGTTGCTGCCCGCCGCGACCGGCACGCTGACGGTCTTGGTGACCCAGGTGGTCCAGGCGCCGGTGCCCGCGAAGGACACGGCCGACGCCGCCGCCGTGCCGTTGACGAGGACGTCCGCCGGGCGGTCGGTGGTGGTGCCGTTGGCGTACCGGAGGCTCAGGACGGCCGTGCCCGCGTTGGGCGAGCTGATCGTCCAGGTCACCGAGCCGCCGACGGCGTTCGCGGTGTTGCAGAACCCGGTTCCGGAGAACCCGGTCCAGTTCGAGTCGATCGTGCCGTCGCAGACGGCGGGGGCGTCCTCCGCCTCGAATCGGGTCGGGGCCGCGGCGGCTGGAATCGCCGGGGCCAGCGCCGTCATCAGTAGTCCGGCGGCCAGGGTGCTGCACACGCGCCGCGCTCTTCCGCGCATGCCTCCACTCCCTTCATTAGATAGGCAAACTTACTAACTGTCGTCCTGGATCAGAACGCATGGATGCGAGGCATGTCAATAGGTGAGAGCAAGTCGGGGCCGCGAGCCGTTGACGCGTCGGTAGCACGTCTGTAACGTTTGGCTAATCCATTGCAAGATTCTTGCATTGGAATGTTCAATTTCTCGCTCATCTCCGCAACTTCAGCAGTGCTCCTGTGGGGTTCTGCTGCGTTCCCACCCCCATCACGGAGAGGTTCCACAGTGAGGAAGAGTCCCCAGAAGGCCCGCTTGGCGGTGCTGACGGCGATGGCCGTCGCGCTGGCCTGGGCCGCGCCGGTCACACCGGCCGCGGCGGCGGGCGGCCCCAACTTGTCGCTGGGCAAGTCCGCCTCGGCGAGCAGCACGAACGACGTCTACGCGGCGTCCAATCTGAACGACGGCAACCAGGCGACCTACTGGGAGAGCGCGAACAACGCGTTCCCGCAGTGGGGGCAGATCGATCTCGGCACCGCGACCAGCGTCGACCAGATCAAGCTGAAGCTCCCGACGGGGTGGGGGGCGCGTACCCAGACGCTGTCGGTGCAGGGGAGCACCGACGGTTCGTCGTTCGCCACGATCGTGGCCTCGGCCGGCTACACGTTCGACCCCGCGTCGAGCAACACGGTGACGATCAACTTCGGGGCGACGTCCACCCGGTACGTCCGGGTGAACATCACCGCCAACACCGGCTGGACCGCCGGTCAGCTGTCTGAGCTGGAGGTCTACGGCGTCGCGTCCAGCTCGTCGAACCTGGCCTCGGGCAAGACGATGACCGAGAGCGGCCACAACCAGACCTACGTGGCGGCCAACGCCAACGACGGCAACCAGTCGACCTACTGGGAGAGCGCCAACAGCTCGTTCCCGCAGTGGTTGCAGGTCGACCTCGGATCGGCGGTGAGCGTCAACAAGATCGTGTTGAAGCTGCCCACTGGCTGGGAGGCGCGTACGCAGACGATCGAGGTGCAGTCGGGCACCGTCGCCGGCAGCCTGACCAGCCTCCTCGCGGCGACCGGGTACGCCTTCACGCCGAGCGGCAACACGGTGACGATCAACTTCACTGCGACGACCGCCCGCTACCTGCGCCTGGTCGTCACGGCGAATACGGTGTGGCCGGCCGCGCAGATCTCGGAGTTCGAGGTCTACGGACCGTCCACCGGGGACACCCAGGCGCCGACCGCGCCGGAGAGTCTGGCGTACACCGAACCGGCCACCGGGCAGATCAAGCTGACCTGGGCGGCGGCCACGGACAACGTCGGCGTCACGGCGTACGACGTGTTCTTGAACGGCACGCTGCTGACCAGCGTCGGCGGCACCACCCTGACCTACACGGACACCCAGCCGGCCAGCGCCACCGTCAGCTACTTCGTCCGGGCGCGCGACGCCGCCGGCAACCAGTCCGGCAACAGCAACACCGTGACGCGTACGGGGCAGAGCGGGGACACCACGCCGCCGAGCGCGCCGACGAGTCTCGCGTACACCCAGCCGGCCTCGGGCCAGATCAAGCTGACCTGGGCGGCGGCGAGCGACAACATCGGCGTCACCGGCTACGACGTGTACGCCAACGGCAGCGTGCGGGCCTCGGTGAGCGGATCGACCCTGACCTACACGGACAGCCAGGCCGACACGGCGACCGTCTCCTACTACGTCATCGCGAAGGACGCGGCGGGCAACCAGTCCGCGGCGAGCAACACGGTGACGCGTACCGGCAGCGGCACGGGCGCCAACCTGGCGGCGGGCAAGCCCATCACCGCCTCCAGCACGGTGTTCACGTTCGTCGCGGCCAACGCCGACGACAACGACGTCACCACCTACTGGGAGGGGGCCGGCGGGGCGTACCCGAGCACGCTGACCGTGCAGCTCGGGGCGAACGCGGCGGTCAGCTCGATCGTCGTCAAGCTGAACCCCGACGCGGCCTGGGCCACCCGTACGCAGACCTTCGAGGTGCTGGGCCGTGAGCAGAGCGCGAGCGGATTCAGCACGATCAAGGCGTCGGCGAGCTACACCTTCAACCCGTCGTCCGGCGGCAACACGGTGTCGATCCCGGTCTCCGCGACCGTCGCCGACGTGCAGCTCAAGTTCACGGCCAACTCGGGCGCCCCGAACGGGCAGGTGGCCGAGTTCCAGGTGATCGGAACTCCGGCGCCGAACCCGGACCTCACCCTCACGGGAGTCTCGTGGAGCCCGGCGTCGCCGATCGAGACGGACGCGGTCACCCTGTCCGCGACGGTGAAGAACAGCGGCACGGCGGCCTCCCCGGCGTCGAACGTGAACTTCTACCTCGGCACGACCAAGGTGGGTACGGCGACCGTCGGCGCGCTGGCGGTCAACGGCACGACCACCGTCACCGCGAACATCGGCGCCAAGGACGCGGGCACGTACGCCGTCTCGGCGAAGGTGGACGAGGCGAACACGGTCGTCGAACTGAGCGACGCCAACAACGCGTACGCGTCCTCGACGAACCTGGTCGTCGCGCCGGTCGCCACGTCGGACCTGCTGCCGGGGGCGGTCTCCTGGTCGCCGGGCAACCCGTCGGCGGGCAACACCGTGACGTTCTCGGTGTCGATCAAGAACCAGGGCAGCATCGCCTCGGCGAGCGGCGCGCATGGCATCACGGTGACGGTGAAGGACGCGAGCGGCGCGACGATCACCACCAAGACCGGCTCCTACTCGGGCGCGATCGCGGCCGGGGCGACCACCAGCCCGGTCAACCTCGGCACCTGGACCGCGGTGAACGGCAAGTACACCGTGACCACCACGATCGCGGTGGACGCCAATGAGCTGGCCGTCAAGCAGGGCAACAACACCAGCGCGACGTCCTTCTTCGTCGGCCGCGGGGCGAACCTGCCCTACGACATGTACGAGGCCGAGGACGGCACGACCGGCGGTGGCGCGACGGTGATCGGTCCTAACCGGACGATCGGCGATCTCGCCGGTGAGGCCTCCGGACGCAAGGCCGTGACCCTCGGCAGCACCGGCTCGTACGTGCAGTGGACCACCAAGAACCCGACGAACACCCTGGTGACCCGGTTCTCGATGCCGGACTCCTCAGGCGGCGGCGGGCAGACCTCGTCGCTGAGCATCTACGTCGACGGGGTGTTCCACAAGTCGATCCCGCTGACCTCGCGCTACGCCTGGCTCTACGGCGCGGAGGCCGGCCCCGGCAACTCGCCGGGCTCGGGTAGCCCGCGGCACATCTACGACGAGGCCAACATCATGTTGGACACGACGGTGGCGGCGGGGCACACCATCCGGCTGCAGAAGGATTCGGGCAACCCGCTGACCTACACGATCGACTTCGTCAACCTGGAGCAGGTCTCCGCGTTGGCGAACCCGGACCCGGCCAAGTACGCCGTCCCGAACGGCTTCACCCACTCCGACGTGCAGAGCGCCCTGGACCGGGTGCGGATGGACACGACGGGCACGCTCGTCGGCGTCTACCTGCCGGCCGGCACCTACGAGACGGCGCAGAAGTTCCAGATCTCCGGCAAGGCCGTCCAGGTGGTCGGCGCGGGCATCTGGTACACCCGGTTCCAGACGCCGCAGGGCCAGGAGAACACCGACGCCGGCTTCGCGGTGCAGAGCACGGCCAACGGATCGTCCTTCAAGCACCTGGCCTTCTTCGGCAACTACACGTCGCGGATCGACGGTCCCGGCAAGGTCTGGGGCGAGCTGAAGGACATCTCCAACCTGACCATCGACGACGTCTGGGTGGAGCACACCGTCTGCATGTACTGGGGCGTCCACAACGACCACATCACCATCAAGAACGCGCGCATCCGTGACACGTTCGCCGACGGGGTCAACTTCACCAGCGACAGCACCGCGCTGTCGGTGAGCAACAGTGAGGGCCGGTCCAACGGCGACGACGCGTTCGCACTGTTCTCGGCGATCGACGGCGGCGGCAGCGTCGGCAACCACGGCAACGTCTTCGAGAACCTCTCGGCGACGCTGACCTGGCGCGCGGCGGGCCTGGCCGTCTACGGCGGGTACGACAACGTCTTCCGCAACCTCTACATCGCGGACATGCTGACGTACTCCGGCATCACGGTCAGCTCGCTCGACTTCGGCTATCCGTTCGTCGGCTTCGGCTCGTCGCCGCCCACCCAGTTCCAGAGCATCAGCCTGGTACGCGCGGGCGGGCACTTCTGGGGCGCCCAGACCTTCGGGGCGATCTGGTGCTTCGCGGCGTCGAAGCAGTTCCGCGGCATCCGGTTCAGCGACATCGACATCGTGGACCCGACCTACTCGGGCATCATGTTCCAGTCGAAGTACCCGGAGGCCCAGCCGATCACGGACACCACGTTCACCAACGTCTCGATCAGCGGCGCGCAGCGCAGTGGCGACGCCTATGACGCCAAGTCGGGCTTCGGGATCTGGGTGAACGAGATGCCGGAGTCGGGCCAGGGTCCGGCGGTCGGGTCGGCCACCTTCACCAACCTCACGTTCAGCAACAACTACCAGAACATCAAGAACACCACGACCACGTTCACCCTCACGATCAACTGATCATGAGCCCGGGGGCCGTTCCTACTGAGCGGCCTCCGGGTCGGTGACGTCGGCGTACGCCGCGTCGAGGGCCTCGACCGCCGCGTCGGCGGAGACCGCCACGGCGATGCCGTGCTCGCCCGCGCCGAGCGTGATCGTCCGGCCGCGCAGCCGCTCGTCGGCGATCACGGGCCAGGGCTTGGCCGAGCCGAACGGGGTGATCGTCCCGCGCTCGTATCCGGTCGCCTCCTTGGCGGTCGCCGCGTCCGGCATGGACAGCCGGCTGACCCCCAGCAGCGCCCGCAGCTTCGGCCAGGAGATCACCCGATCGCCGGGAACCAGGGCGAACAAGTAGTCGTCGTCACCCCGGCGGACCACGATCGTCTTCACGACGTCCGGGATCTCCACGCCGCGCGCGGTGGCCGCCTCGGCCAGACTCCGGACGGGCCCGTGCTGGATCAGCCGGTGTTCCAGTTCGGCGGCGGCGAGCGCGTCGAGCGCAGGATTGCTCATAGTCGTCAGCCTATCGGCTGGGCGAGCCGGGCGAGGAAGTCATCGGCCAGCCGGGTCTGCCGGTCGGCGGGGAACCGGTCCGGGTCGAACAGCACCTGCGCGACCAGTCCGTGCGTGAACGCCAGCGCGGTCGCGGCCACGTCGTCGGGGTCGGCCGGTGGCAGCTCGCCCCGGCGCTGAGCCTCCACGATGGACTCCCGGAGGGCGGACCGGATCCGTTCGTACCGCCGGGTCTGGGCGGCGAACAGGTCCGGATCGGCCAGGGCCACGTCCCACGAACTCACCCAGATCCGGTTCATCGCCAGCCCGTCCGGGGTCAGCGGCAGGATGTTGCGGATGTGCGTACGCAGCGCCGGCAGCCCCGGCGCGGGAGCCTGCAGACGCGTGCGCTGCGCTGTGCGTATCTCCAAGATGTCGAGGGCGTGGGCGACCAGCTCGCGCTTGCCCGCGAAGTAGTGGGTGACGAGCCCGGTCGACGCCCCGAGTGCCGCCGCCACCGCGCGGAGGGTGAGTCCCGGGAAGCCGTGCTCGGCCAGGACCCGCCAGACGGCGGCCGAGACGTCTTCGCGACGGGCGTCATGATCAGCACGGGCGGGAGGCATGTACGCTAGTGTACGTACCGAACGTTTGTTATGTACTCGCGCCGTAGCCATGAAGTCGGAGGCCGCATGTTCGCCCAACCTCTCACCGATGACGCCGAGCTGCGCCCGCTGGAGCCCTGGGACGCGCCCGAGTTCGCCGAGCACATGGACCGCGCGCGTGAGCACATCCGGCCGTGGGTGGGCGCGGGGTTCGTCAACGACGACGCGCGGCTGGTCCTGCAGCGGTACGCCGACAAGCGCGCCCAGGACGCGGGCGGCATCTGGGGCATCTGGCAGGCCGGGAAGCTGGTCGGCGGCGTGCTCCTCGTGTCGTTCGACGTCAAGTCGGGCGTCAGCGAGGCGGGCTGCTGGCTCGAGCCGGCGGCGGTCGGCCAAGGGCTGATCACGCGCGCGGCGACCCACCTGCTGAACTGGGTGATCCTCCAACGCGGCATCGAGCGGGTCGAGTGGCACTGCAACGCCCGCAACGCGCCCAGCATCGCGGTCGCGAAACGGCTGGGCATGCGGCTCGACGGGACCATGCGGTCGGCCGCGCCCGCGCTCGGGGGCGGCCGGTCGGACATGCAGATCTGGTCGGTGCTGGCCGAGGAATGGCGCGCCCGGGAAGGCGGAGCCGACCCGGACAAGGCGGCGGTCGACGGGCTGGCGACGGCGTTCTTCGCGCTGTTCACGAACGCCGGCGGCGTCGTGCCGGACGTGAGCCGGATCCGTGACCTGTTCGTCCCGGACGGCGTCATCGCCAACGGCGGCCCGAAGGCCGGGCTCTACGACCTCGACGCGTTCGCCGCACCTCGGCAGGCCCTGCTCACCTCGGGCGAGCTGACCGACTTCGCCGAGGCGGAGATCTGGGAGCGGACCGAGTTCTTCGGCGATGTGGCGCACCGGCTCTGCGGCTATCGCAAGGAGGGGGTGCTCCGTGGGGAACCGTTCACCGGGACGGGAACCAAGAGCATGCAGTTCCTGCGTACGCCGGACGGGTGGCGGCTGACCGCCGTCAGCTGGGACGACGACCGGACGCCAACGCCGTGAGCAGGACCGTGCGGGCCTCCGCCAGACTCGGGCCGTACCAGGTCAGATGGCGCCCGGAGAGGAGCACCGACGGAGTCGGCGCGAAGAACTCCGGGCCGTCGGTCGCGGTGAAGGCGTACGGCTCGTCCGGGAGGATGGCCAGCTCGGGTTCCCGCGCCCGGATCAGTTCCAGCGACGGGCGCGGATAGCGCTCCGGATCGTCGCCGAACACGTTGACGATCCCCAGCCGTCGTAACAGGTCCCCGGCGAACGTGCCGCTGCCGAGGACCACCCAGGGCTTGCGCCAGACCGGAATCACCGCCCGAGTGGTCCGGTCCGGGGGTGGCGCGGTCCACGCGACCTCGGCGTCCGCCAGCCACGCCGGCCGGTCCGCGCCCAGCGCGGCCAGCAGGCGGGACAGGGAGGCGAAGGCGGCGTCGAGGTCGCGCGGATAGGTCACCCACACCGGTACGCCGGCCGCGCCGAGCGCCGCGACGCCCTCCTCCCGGTTCTCCTCGACGTTGGCCAGGACGAGGTCGGGCCGCAGTTCGAGGATGCGATCGACCGACGGGTACTTCGTGCCGCCGACCCGGGGCAGGTCGAGCCCGGCGGGATGGGTGCAGTAGTCCGTCGCCCCGGCCAGGATGCCCGGCAGCGTCATCGCGACCGCCTCCGTCAGCGACGGGACGAGCGAGACCACGCGCCGGGGCGGATGGGGCAGATCGACGTCGCGATCGAGATCGTCCCTCACAGCGGCTAGTGTTTCATCCCTTTTGCGCCGGGGTACCCCGACCTCATGCAGATCACGATCACCGCGGACGACGTGCGAGCGCTCGCCCAGTCGGGGGACGAGGATCCGGTGCTGGCGCTGATCGACGGCCAGCCCGCCATTCTGCCCGCCGCCGAGCTGGACGACCATGATCACGTCATCTGCACGCAGGTCGCCCTCATCCAGGCGCTCGGGATGGAGGTCACCGACGCCGAGGCGGAGGTCTTCGCCGGGCACCTGACCGCCGATCTGCCCCGGTAAGCCCCGGGTCGCAATCGCCCCGGGGCATCAGCCCACGAGGGAGGGCGAACATGGTTACCGTCACCCATCACGAGCACCATGGCGGAATCCTGCACTGGGACAACGCCATGCAGACCGTGGCCGGCCTCTTCGGCGCGGTCTTCCTGCTGGTCGGCGTCCTCGGCTTCATCCCGGGCATCACCACCGACTATGGGGACATGACCTTCGCCGGGCACGACTCGGGCGCGGAGTTGCTCGGGATCTTCCAGGTCTCGGTGCTGCACAACATCGTCCACCTGCTGTTCGGCGTGGCCGGGCTGCTGTTGGCGCGTACGCTCAGCGGCGCCCGGATCTTCCTGATCGGCGGCGGCGCGATCTACCTCGTGCTGTGGCTCTACGGGCTGATCGTGGAGTCGGGCGGCGACGCCAACTTCGTTCCGCTGAACACCGCGGACAACTGGCTGCACTTCGGCCTCGGCGTCGCGATGATCGCGTTCGGTCTGGCCCTCATGCCCCGGAGGGGGATCACCAGCCGCCACTCGGCCTGAGGCGGTCGCAACCCGGCCCTGAGGCGGTCGCAACGCGGCCTGAGGCGGTCGCCACTCGGCCTGCGGCCGGCCCGGTGAGCGGTGGCATACTCGCTGCTCGTGGTCATCACACGTGGTTGGTCGGCGTTCCTGGTCGCGGTCGGCGTCTGGACCTGGGTCATCTGGCCCCGGTTCGGGCTGGCCATCTGGAAGGACCCGCGGGCCTGGTCGGCCGGGGAGATCGGGCACGGCTCCCCGACCAGTTTCCTCTGGGTGCACGCCCTGCTCATCGCCGCTTCCCTGGCGATCGGCACGGTCGTCGGCGTACTCGGCGTCCGGGCCTGGCGCCGCGCGCCCCGCTGACGCTCTGAGCCGCTGCCTGGTACCGCTGGGAGAGACGGCCGGGAATGCCCGGCCCTTCCGGAGTTGTTCTCAGCAACGACGGAAGGAGCGGAAGTGACCTTGTGGCCGGAGCTGGATCTGGCGGAGCGGTATCGGAAGGCTCAGGAGTTCTTCGACGCGCAGGACTACCGCACGGCGGAGAATCTGCTGGTCGAGGTGGTGACGGCCGAGCCGGCCCATCAGGCGTCGCGGCTGCTGCTCGCCCGGACCTACTACCACACCGCTCAGCTGCGCCGGGCCGAAGAGCAGCTGCGCGTGATCATCGAACGGGAGCCCACGGAGGCGTACGCCCATCTCATGCTGGGCCGGACGCTTCAGCGGGCCAGCCGGCACGCCGAAGCCGTACCGCATCTGCGGATGGCCGCGATCATGATGGGCGAGGGTGCCTGAGCTGCCCGATGTTTGACCATTGAGGACTCAGGGGCATGCAAGGGCATGCCTTTCCTCTTCCGCAAGATGACCAAGCTCGGACCGCTGCGGTTTCATTTCACCCAGCACGGGTTCTCGTCCTGGGGGCTGAAGATCGGCCGCTGGTCGTGGAACTCCAAGACCCGTTCGCATCGCGTCGACCTGCCGGGACCGCTGTCCTGGAAGCAGAAGCGCTC
>NZ_JBFBAZ010000180.1:0-13635 GCF_040682475.1 Hamadaea sp. NPDC051192 | reverse complement strand
GGCCTGCCCCCGATCGAGATCGACAAGGTCCTCGGCCGCACCTTCACCCGCGACGCCGCCAAGGGCACCCCGCTGAGCTGGGAACTGATCTGAGCCGGCCAGGCGTGAAACGCAAGGACGCCGGGGCGAACCCGCCCCGGCGTCCTTCATGGAACGATCACTGCACGCCGTACGCCCGCACGATGGTCTGCTGGACGCCGCTGCCGTGCTCGTCGGTCAGGTCGACCCGCAGCGAGACGTACTTGCCCGCCGCGGCCGACTGGTCGACGGTCGCGGTGAATCCGGTGCCCGATCGGGTCACCGGCGCTTCGACCCAGGTGGTTCCGTCGTCGAACGAGACCCAGGCGCGCGCGGCGGCGATGGTGCCCGCGTCGTAGTCGCGTTGCCCGGTCGCGCCGAAGCCCAGCTCGAATCCGGCGGTCGCCGGGGTCAGGCTGCGCTGGTCGGCGGGGATGTCGTAGGTCGGGACGAGCAGCGGCAACGCGTACAGGCCCGCGTCGGACGGGCGTGCCGAGTGGAACCGGAACGCCGTCTGCGTGCTGCGGTACATGTTCCAGCCCGGATACCACGCCTGGTTGGTGCTGAACCGGGCCGTCATGACGCGCAGCTCGTACGCGGCGTCGCTGTCCGGCACGTCCCAGAGACCCGACGGCCAGGCCGAGGTGCCCAGGCTGACGCCGTCGCGCAGCAGTTCCGCGTTGCCGACGTCACCGAAGGAACCGCCGCCACTCCAGTGGTCGGGGTCGCTGTCGCCCCAGGGCAGCATCGCCATGCCGATCAGGCCCTCTTGGCGTTCACCGATGTGCTCGGGCGAGTAGTCCGCCCGTCGGGTGCCGGTGGAGCGGACCGGGCCCTGGTACCAGTCGGCCGACCGGACCGAGCCGGCGGTGTAGACCCGTGGCTTGTCCACCATGGTCTCGGAGAAGATCCCGGCCCCGGCGACCATCGACTGCCACTGCCGGCCGGCCGTGAAGTACGCCGTCCGCGTCAGCGGCGCGCCGATCTTCAGGAAGGCCGACGCGATCGTCACGGGGAAACCGTCCCAGGCCGCGATCGTGAAGTCCAGCAGCGGCCGATCCGTACGCTGGGCGAAGAACCGCTCGTCGACCCGGCCAAGGTCCCGGTCGTGGACCTGCTTCGGGGCGTCCGGATAGGTCTTCTTGGTGTCGGTGAAGGCCAGGTTGTAGACGTACGGGCTGGCGGCGACCCCGTCCCAGGACAGCGTGACCGGACCGGCGGACAGCGCGCCTTGCACCGCAGCCGTGTCGGCCCCACTGAGGGTGACGCCCGGGATGGTGGTCGCAGCGGTGGAGATCCCGGTCCATCGGCCGGCCGCGGCCTGCCCGAAGACGACGCCCTTCGCGCCCGCGGCGGCGGCCGCGTTCATCACCGTCGCCAGGTTGGCCGCGCCGACGACGAACGCCAGCTTGCCGCCGACGCCCGCCGCGGCCAGCTCAGCGGCCGTGCCCTTGCCCGCCGCGACCAGGTCGGCCTGGCCGGATCCGTCGAACTTCACCGGCAGCAGCGGCCCGAAGGTCGGCGGCTGGACGTACTCCGGGGCGAGTGACATGCCGCTCGTGGAGCGCAGGCTCAGCTCCGGCGCGTACATGCGGTAGAAGGTGCCCAGGGTGAACGCTCCGTCGGTGACGGCATCGGTTCGCTGCACGTAGACGTCGTCGATCGAGGTGCCGCCCACCAGGCCGGCGGCCAGGTAGACGCCGTCCCAGTCCCGGACGTACTCCATCGCGGTCGACTGCGCCTCCAGCGGCCGTTCGCCCTGGACCCGTTGCTTCACCGCGTCGCGGGCGTCGAGGGTCAGCGTCCGGTCGACGTCGTCGGTGTTGACGCGCAGGTCCGGGTCGCCGACGAAGGTCAGCGACTTGACGAGGCCGTTCGCGTCGGTGGTGCCTTCGTCCCGGCTCGCGATGACACCGGTGATCGAGTAGTCGCCGTCCCGCAGCCGCAGCACCGGATCGGTGCCGAAGACCGTGAAGCGTTGGGCGGTGAGCCGGTCGGCGTCGACGACGTCCACGAAGGACGGCGAGGCGGGGGCGAGCCCACGCCGGTCGACGACGTGCAGCTTGACAGTGATGATGTGCGGTTCCAGGTACGCCCCGATGGCCGTGGTCACGGTGCTGCCGTCGGCGGCGGTGGCGACCAGGCGGGCGCCGATGTCGCCGTACGCGGCGGCGGTCTGGTTCTTGGCCGGGTCGAAGACGACAGGCACATCGGCCGTTCCGTGCGCCGGGACGGTGATCTTCGAGAGTCCAGGAGTGAACGTCCGGTTCTTCAGCGCCGTACCGTCTTCGCCGGTCGCGCCGACGATCGACAGGTCGAAGGCGACCGCCTCGGCACCGGTGTTGGTCAGCGTCACCGTCGTGGTGGACGGCTCCTGGTGCCGGTGCGGCCAGCTGAACGATCCGGCGTACGCCGTCCCCGGCCCGAACACGGTCGCGGTCAGCGACCGGTACGCGTCCACGACGCCGGTGCCTTGTGCGTACACCTGGGAGTCGGGGCTGGGCGTGGCCGCCGAGATCAGCGCGGTCTTGCGCTGCTGGGCGGTCCAGTCCGGGTGCCGCTGCTTGAGCAGGGCGGCGACGCCGGCGACGTGCGGGGTGGCCATCGACGTGCCGGACATGGCGGTGTAGCCGCCGGTGCCGAGCGCCGCCGCGACGATGTCCACGCCGGGCGCGGCGATCTCCGGCTTGACCGTGTGCTGCCCGGTGACCGGGCCACGGCTGGAGAAGTACGCCGTCTTGCCGGCCGAGTCGGCCGCCCCGACGGTGAGCACGTCGGCGGCGCAGGCCGGCGCGCTGATGGTCTGGAGCTTGCCGGTGTTGCCGGCGGCGATGACGAACAGCGACTTCGACTGCTGGGCGAGCTGCTGCGCGGCCACCCCGACCGGGTCGGTGCAGTCGGTGCCGACGCTGCCGCCGAGGCTCAGGCTGATGACGTCCGCACCGGAGTCGACCGCCCACTGCATGCCGGCGATGATCCAGGAGTCCTGGCCGCTGCCGGAGTAGTTGAGCACCTTGCCGACGAGCAGTTTCGCGCCCGGCGCGACGCCCTTCTCGGCTCCGCCCGAGGCCGCGCCGGTGCCGGCGATGGTGGAGGCGACGTGGGTGCCGTGGCCGTGCCGGTCGACGGCTCCGCCGCTGTCGGTGGTGAAGTTCTTCGAGCCCACCACCTGCCCCGCCAGGTCCGGGTGGGTCGCGTCGTATCCGGTGTCGAGCACCGCGACGGTCACCCCCGTCCCGTCGAACCCGGCCGCCCACGCCTGCGGGGAGCGGATCTGCGCGTTGCTCTCGGCCATGTCGGCGGTGACCTTGCCGTCCAGCCACAGCTTGCCGATCACCGGGCCGACGTCGTCGGTCAGGTCACGCCACAGGTCAGCCACCTTCTCCTTGTCGGCCGTCAGCGCGACGGCGTCGGCGACGGGCAGCGTGGCGGTGACGCTGGTGCCGTCGAGCGCCGCCGGGGCCGTGCGGCTCCGGGCGACTTGTCCCGCGTACGTCGCGAGCAGCGGAAGGTCGTCGGTGGTCGCGTCGTCGTAGCCCTGGCGGGCCAGCGCCGTGACGTTGAACAGCTCCTCGTCGAGCCGCCCCTGGCTGATCAGCGGCATGGCCTGCGCGGGGATGACGTAGAGGTCGCCACGGAACTGGCGCGTGACGTAGCCGTCCTGTTCGGTCGCCGGTCCGGGCAACAGGGTGGCCGACGGATGGCCTTGGGCGTCGGTGGTCAGTACGGCGCGGTCGCCGGTGATCAGGGTGATCTCCCGGCCGGCGGTCGCGGCGGTCGTGGCGGCGGTCGAGCCGACGAGCGGGTGGCTCTCCGCCGCCGTCGTGCGCTCCGGCACGGCGAGGACGGTCATGGTCAGGGTGGCGGCAGCGGCTATGCGTGCGACGCGCGCCCGTCTGGAATGGACATGCATGTGGGGGTTTCCTTCCGCGTGCGCAGATCCTGGCTAGGGATCCTGACAGCGGCGGGTTTCCCCCGGATACGTTTCCGGCTGGCGGCTTTGCGCAATGACGCAAAACCGCCAGTCATCTACAGTGGACGAGCTAGGGGCGTTCGACCCGTGTCGGGTTGCCCCGGACCAGCTCGTCGTGGATCTTCCAGCGGTCGGCGACCAGTTCCCGCCCGGCCGCCGTGTCGCGGTCCTCGATCCGCGTCCGGAGCAGCTGCAACGCGATCCTCCGGTTCAGCGCGAACTGACGTTCGGTGTCCACCACGACGACCATCCCCGTCGGCCGGTGCGTCGCGCGTACCGCGGTGCTGGCCTTGTTGCGATGCTGGCCGCCGGGTCCGCCGGTGCGGCAGGCCACGATCTCGACGTCGGACTCGGCGAACCCGATCCGCTCGGCGTCGAGCTGGCAGGGCTGCGCGGTGACGTACCAGTTCTTGCGCCCGACCGTCCGGTAAGGACTCGGCGCCTGCCAGCACAGCGTGCCGGTCCAGCTCGCGGCGAACGTCTCGGCGGCGGCCGGATCACGATCGCCGCCGATCGCCCCGTCGCTCGCCCCGTCGATCGCCACGAGCACCGACAGCAGCGTGCCGGGCCGCTCCCCCGGCACGCTCTCGACCCGGCGGGTGGTCACCCCGCGTCGCGCGGCGTCGGCTTCCAGCCGCCGGGCCAGCATCGCCACGGCCCACGCGCATTCCTGCGGCCCACGTCCAGCCGACAACAGCAGGTGTACGCTCACCGCCGTCCCCGCTTCCGCCGGTCGCGCCGGGCATCCTGGTCGGCGCTGCCCACATCGGCGGTCTTGAACGTGACGAGGGGAATCGTCGTGGCGATCGGCGTCGCGAGCCGATGCTCGACCAGGTCGCCGATCACCTGCTCGATCCGCTTGTACGCGGTCGGCGCCTCCTCGAACAGCAGCTGCCGTTCACCACAGACGACCACCGAGCCGACCGGCGTACGCCGCAACTCCTCAACGGTGTGCTTGGCCCGGCCACGCCGCAGCGCGTCGGCGCGGGACATCTTGCGCCCGGCCCCGTGCGCGACGGAGTAGTTGGCTTCCGGGCCGGCGTGCGTGGCGACCAGGTAGGACGGCGTACCCCGGGTGCCGGCGATCAGCACGTCGCGCCCGTCGCCCCGGGCGGCTCCCTTGCGGTGCAGGTACGCGCCGTCGCGTACCTCGACGAGGTTGTGGCATTCGTCGACGATCGGCGGCAGCGGTTCCGCGCCCAGGGCGTACGCCACCCGCGCCGCCATGAGCCGCCGGTTGAGCGATCCCCACCGGACGGCGTCGTCGTGCGCGGCGAGGTAGGCCGCCGGGTCGGCGGCCGGACCGGCCCCGTGGACCTCGGTGTGCTCGCGCAGAATCCGCTCGCCGAAGCCGCGCGATCCGCTGTGGACGATGAGGACGAGGTCGTGCTCGGCTAGCCCGAGGCGCTCGGCGTGCGCGGCGGCGAGCACCGGGCCGACCCGGGCCAGCTCGACGAAGTGGTTGCCCCGGCCGACGGTGGCGAGGCTGTCGCGATGCCCAGCCGGGATGGCCGCAGCAGGGTCGCCGTCGACCACCGACCAGGCCGGGTCCTCGGCGTCGGCCTCGGGGTCGAGCGGCACGTCGAGGTCGGGGAATCGGGCGGCGAGCTTCTCGGGCACGACCCGCTTGAGGCGGATGGGGAAGACGGCGATGCCGCATCCGATGTCGGACCCGACGAGCAGCGGATAGAGCACCGACGACGACATGGCCGCGCCGATCGGCGCGCCCTTGCCGGGGTGCAGGTCGGGCAGGCCCGCGACGTGGATCATGCCGGGCAGCGCCGCGACCTGGTGGCACTGGTCGACCGCGTCGGACTCGATCCAGCTGGTGGGGGCGGCGAACACGGTGACGGTGGCCGTACCGGACTCGGTGACGGCCGCAGAGGGCTGAGACAAGGAGAGACGCTCACTTCGCAACGGGAGACGGATTCGAGAAACCGGGAGGGTGCGCGTCAGTACGTCATGCCATGAGGATCGCCGAAACCGCCTGCCCGGCCAACCGATTTTCGCCCCGGCCATCCCTTGGGCGCCGGGCGTCTGCTCGCGGGTATCGTGCTGCTGATCTGGTTCCGGCGACGGCCGCTGACAGCCTGACGACACTGTCTGGCTGGAGTGGACAGCGGGGGCCACACTGGGGGCGACCGCACGCTAGATCCACTCTGCTTGATTCACTTTGCTAGATCCACTCTGCTAGATCCACTGGGGAGACTCCGATGCCGAACTCCGACGATCCGACCGGCCGGTGCACGGCCAGGCCGCCGTTCCGACCACGGTGCAGGAATACCCCGTGACCGCGGTCCCCTACCAGACCCCGCCGCGCCGCCCGGCGGTCAAGATCCTCACCGGTGTCGTGGTGGTGCTGGTCGTGCTGCTGACCGCGGTCACCGGCTACTTCGTCTCCGCCGACAAGGCGCACCGGGAGCGCGAGGACCAGCTGGCCGTCCAGGTGGCCGACGGACAGCGCAAGGTCCAGGAGATGCAGGCCGAGGTCGCCGCGGCCAAGGCGGAGGCCGAGGCGGCCAAGGCCCAGGCGGCGAACACCTCGGAGGGGTCCGACACCAACAAGGTCCAGCAGCTCAACAGCTGCACGGACGCGTTGAAGAGCGTGCTCGGCGCTCGGTCGGGCGCGGACTTCGCCAAGGCGTACAAGGCGATGCAGGAGCTCTGCAAGATCGCCGGCATCCCGCTGTTCTGACGGATTCCGCTGTTCTGCCGATCCGCTGTACCGACGGCGGCCCCGGCTTTCGGCGTACCAGCTGGGCCTAGACGACAGCGAGGGCCCGCGTGGAGTCGGCGAGAATGCCGCCGAGCGCCACGCGGGCCTGCGTGAGATCCGCGATCCGCGAGTCGAGGTCGGCGAGCTGGACCCGCAGATGATCCAGGACGCAGGCCTGGAGTTCGACGCCGTCCCCCGCGAAGCAGGGCATGAGGTCGCGGATGACCCGCGTGGGCAGCCCGGCGGCCAGCAGCGTCCGGATGCGAGCGACGGCGGTGACCGCGTCGGGGCCGTAGTGGCGATGGCCGCCCTCGCTGCGCTGGGCGACGAGCAGGCCCTGCGCCTCGTAATAGCGCAGCAGCCGGATGGCGACGCCGGTGCGCTCGGACAGCTCGCCAATCTTGAGGCGGCTCAGCTTGAGATGGCCCGGCTCCATGTGACCCGCCTTACCCGACCTTGAATCTGACACTGATGTCAGCTCGTACGGTGATCATATGACGACGAAATCAGCAGCGCCCATCGCCCTCTACGGATTCCTCACCGCCAAGCCCGGCCACGCCGACGTCCTGCGGCGGCAACTGACCGACCTGGTCGAGCCGTCGCGCGGCCACGAGGGCAACCTCCAGTACCACCTGCACGAGCAGACCGACGGCCGCTTCTTCCTGTACGAGCAGTGGCGCAGCCAGGCCGACCTCGATCGGCACAACGCGACCGACGTTTTGCGGGAGTTCCTGGCCGAGGCGCCCGAGCACCTCGACGGCGGGCCGGAGGCGTACTTCGGCGAGCTGCTCAGCTCGCCGGTTGGCTGAGGAACTCGGGGTTGTCGGTGATGAAGTCGCCCAGGGTGTCGGTCTTCACCGCGGCCAGCATGTCCTTCGTCCCCTGGGTGATCCCCTCACAGCTCTCCCCGCCGAGGTCGTAGCCGCAGGAGGCGTAGGTGCCGCCGTTCGTCTTCAAGGTGATCAGGTCGGCGGCGCCCAGCGACTTGAGCGAGAAGACGAACGTGTCCAGCTGTACGCCCTTGGTGTCCATCTTCAACGAGGAGCCGGCGGCCTTGACGACCTGTGACAGCTTGCCCGGGTCGCCGAGGACGCCGGCGCTGGTCGCCTTCTTCGCCAGCGACTTCAGCAGCTGCTGCTGGTGCTTCTGCCGGTCGTAGTCGCTGTTGGGCAGCCCATAGCGCTGCCGCGAGTAGTCCAGCGCCTCCCAGGCGGCCATGTCGCGGCAGCCCTTCTTGTGGATCCAGCTGTTGGACAGCTTGTGGTCGCCCTTGTAGCTGTAGTACTCGGGCTGCCCCTTGGCGTTCTTGATGTAGTGGCTCGACCAGGTGTCGCGGTCGACGCACATGTGTACGCCGCCCATGGCCGCGATGACGTTCTTGAAGCCGTCGAAGTCGATGACGATCACGCCGTCGAAGGTGATCCCGGCGAGCTGCTTGATGGTCTTCTGCATCAGGCCGGCGCCGCCCTGCCAGCCCGCGCCGCGCTCGGACCCGAACTGGTACGCCGCGGTGATCTTCGCGACCCGCCCCTTGAACCCGGACTTCGTCCAGGCCGGGATGGGCAGCGCGAAGTCACGGGGAACCGAGATCAGGTACGCCTGCTCGTGGTCGGCCGAGATGTGCAGGATGATGATCGTGTCCGACCGCGCGTCGTCGGCGGCCCAGCCCTGCCGATGGTCGATGCCGAGCAACAGCAGCGTGATCGGGCCTTTCAGGGCCTTGTCGTTGCTGACCTTTTCGACCGCGGCGGGCGATTCCTCCGTGGTGCCGGTCTCGATGCCGCTCGTCAGGTCGCCGAAGAACTTGCCGACCATGGCCAGCCCACCGAACCCGGCCAGGCTGACCAGCAGCCCGAAGGCCACGACGAGCCGGGCCCAGATCGGTGACCGCGTCTTGCGTACGCGCCGGGACTTCGTCATCGTCGCCTCCCCGTTTCTGTGTCGTCAGGGAGACGGATCCGGGACGCTAAAACGTTGCCCGTGGCGTTGATCACGTCGCCGCGCGCCGATCCGGCCTTCGCCGTTAGCCTTGGGCACAGCGAAGGGGAGTAGCCCCCACACGGAGTGGTCGACACACTGGTCCCCCGGGACCCGGCCCTCCGGCCCGCATCCGGCTTACCGGGCGCGGGTGGGCGAGACCTTCGGCTCAGGCAGCAATGCCGGGTCGAGGTCGTCGCACGCGCTCTCCTCCCGGCATCCATCCCCGGGAGGACGCAAGTGGAAGGTTTCCTGGTCGCGCTCGCGATCAGTTTCGGCGTGATCTTCGTCGCCGAACTCGGCGACAAGTCGCAGCTCATGGCCATGACGTTCGCGACCCGTTATCGCGCGACGACCGTGCTGGCCGGCATCAGCATCGCTACCGCGGTGGTGCACCTGGTCTCGGTCGCGGTCGGTTACGGACTCGGGGCGGCGTTGCCCACCGGGTGGATCGGTCTGGCGGCCGGCATCGCGTTCCTCGTCTTCGGCGCGTGGACGCTG
The DNA here is from genome assembly GCF_040682475.1 of Hamadaea sp. NPDC051192. Taxonomy (NCBI): domain Bacteria; kingdom Bacillati; phylum Actinomycetota; class Actinomycetes; order Micromonosporales; family Micromonosporaceae; genus Hamadaea; species Hamadaea sp. NPDC051192. The sequence goes on along the minus strand of NZ_JBFBAZ010000180.1, from coordinate 4,450 downwards.
CGCGGCGACAGCCTGACCGAGGACGAGAAGGCCAAGGCCGGGCGCACCGGCCGATCGGCGTTGTGGGCCGTCGGCGGGGCGTTCTTCCTCGCCGAACTCGGCGACAAGACGATGCTGGCCACGATCACCCTGGCCACCCAGCACGGCTGGTTCGGCACCTGGATCGGCTCGACGATCGGCATGGTCGCCGCCGACGCGCTGGCGATCCTGGTCGGCCGCTGGCTCGGCAAGGCGCTGCCGGAGAAGGCGATCAAGTACGGCGCGGCCGTCCTGTTCGTGATCTTCGGCGTCTGGCTGCTCGTCGACTCGATCGGCCAGCTCACCTGAGCCGCGCCCCGGCGGTCACTTCAGCAGCTCGACAACCTTCTCGCCGAACGCGCGCGGATGGGTCAGGTTGCCGTTGTGACCGCCGGGGAAGCGTACCGGGGCGACGTCGAGATGTTCGGCGAGCGCCAGCGCCGCCAGGTAGTCGAACCCGTCGCTCGGGCTGGTCGCCCCGACCGCCGGGATCACCGGCGCGTCGCGCGCCACGTCGGCCAGGCTCAGCGAGTCGGTCAGCGCCGCGTCGAGGTCGTTGCGCAGAAAGAACTCGAAGTTCGCGGCCCGCTGATCGGTGAACGGGAACCGCGTGATGCCAGGCTCGGTGTCCTGCTCGCGCGGGTTGATCCCGAGCACCGCCGCGACCTGCGCGGCGGCCGCCCGCCAGCCGCTCTCGCGGTGCACGGCCACCACTCCCGCCAGCTTCTCGCGGGTCGCTCGCTCCTCGGCCGGGTCCAGGAAGCGCACTGCGATCGGCTCGTGGGCGATCAGTTTCCGCACAATCCCCGGGTACGCCGACAGCAGGTGCAGTCCAACGGCGGCCCCGAGGCTGAGTCCCAGCATGAGCACCGGTCCGTCGGCGACTTCGCGGAGGACCGCCGCCGCGTCGTCGGCATGCCGCCGCAGCGACACCGGGGCAGCGGGGTCGGCCGGGATGCTCCGCGACAGCCCACGCCGGTCGTAGGTCACCACCGTGAACCGGTCGGCCAGTCCGCCGACGAGGTCCACCGTACGGTCGGCGTCGCCCTCGCCGCTCTGCGAGACGAACAGCGTCGGCCCGGAGCCGGCGACCTGGTAGTGGATGCGAGCGCCGTCGGTGGTCAGGTAACCGTTCCTCGTGTCAGTCATGATCAGGACCGTAGTCCATCATTTCTGATGCATCAAGAGTGATGTACTCTGGATCACGTGAGACCCGTCGAACTGATCCTGCTCGGCCGAACCCTGATGAAGCTCGGCGAACAGGCGCTGCCCGCCCCCGAAAGCGGCCCGACCGGCGGCGAACGCACCGTCGTGATCGTCATGAGCGACGTGTACGCCCATCCCGGCACCACCGTCGTGGAGGTGGCCCGGCGTACGGGCCTGCCGCAGAGCGCCGTGTCCGGCGCGGTGGCCCGGCTGCGCGAGGTCGGCTCGGTGGTCGCCGAACCCGACCCGGCCGACAAACGGCGGCAACTGTTACGCCGCAACCCCGAACTGACACCGCGCCGGCAAAAGGTGGCCACAGCCGGCATCGACGACGCGGTCGCCGCCGCCCTCGGCGAGCACTCCCCCGCCGACCTGGCCGAAGTGCTCGCCGCCCTCGAAACGCTCGGCCGGCGCCTCACCCCCGAAACGATCGCCCGCCTCCGCCCTTGACGGTTCAGCGCAGCCCGTCGAGCACCCAATCGCCGCAGCGCAACTGGGACGCGCTCGGCACCTCCCTGTCCTCGACACATACCCGAAACTGCACCGTGTCCTCAGGTTTCAGCAGGTTCGGCCGGATGACCTTGGGTAACATGTGCTGCCGACCATGGCAGGTCCACCCCTTCGAGTTCGCCCACTCCTCCGGTTCGGCGAGCACGCCGGAGATCCGCAGCTGCAGTACCGCCGATCGGCCGTCCTGCCGGCCGTCCATGAGAAGGAACAACGAGCTCTTGCGGTAATACTCAGCAGTAGCCACCTGATCGCCGACCTGCGCCACGGCGTCCGGATTGTTGTCGACCGGCTGGCAGCTGACCATCGGACCGTCAGGAGCGAAGCTGACGGGGGCACGCGGAAACCACGCCGTCGGACTCCCGCCGTCCGGCCTAGCATTCGCAGTGTCCGCAGCCAGACAGAGTGTCAGCACGCACCCCACCAAAGCGCTCACACGATTGGCTGTCTTGGGAGGCAATGAGCGTCGCTCAACCGTTATGAACTGAACATTTCCGTCGCCGACCTGGCCGCCGACAGCGTGGGAGACGGTTAGAACTCTGGCCGATGGGGCGCTACCCGTCACTCCGGACGTGGATTGTCTGTTGATTGTGGTCTCCCACCATGATTCCGGTCGAACTGGCAATCCTCACGGTGGTCCGGCCATTCTGCCGGCCGAGAGTGGCGAGCAGTTCGGCCGCTTGGTGTACCACCGGATCGGTGCTGTGAACGTCACTCAGCGCAGCGATGAGCGCCTGCGGATCACCCACGATGCCGGCAATCAGTGACTCCGTGTCGGATGCCGAGGTCCCGTCCCGCTGCAGTCGCCTGATCACCATCATCTTCAGGGCCGCATAACACTCGGAAACCGCGGTGGCGGTTGTTGCAGTGATGCCAGCAGAAGTGCCGGCCTGGAGGGCGGCGACCACCATGTCGGCACCTTTAAGGTCCACTGACGACTCCCTTCCGGGATGAGTGCGCTGCCACCTTACTGTCCAATCTCCACGGCCGCGCACCACTGACCTCGCGCCATCACTCGGCCGGGTGATGGCAGGTCGTATGCGCGGAACGATTCTGTGAGGCGAATCTTCGGCGCATGATCTTGGGAAACGGACATAAATCGCATACCCAGGGCGCAGAAGGGCGCGCCGCTGCGTGGTTCGGCCGCTCGGGATTCACCGGAATGTGGCGTGGATTCGTCTCAACCTTTGCGGGGGCTCGTGCGTACTTGATGTGTGACGGATGCCGGGCAGGACAAGGACGCCGAGTTCGCGGAGTATTTCGCCGCGCGCGCGGCGCAGCTGCGCCGAGTCGCGTACGCGCTGTGCGGGGACTGGCACCTCGCCGAGGATCTGGTCCAGCACACGTTCGTACAGCTGTATCGGCATTGGCGACGGATTCAGGCGACCACTCTCGATGCCTACACGCGACGGACGCTGCTCAACGCGTACCTGAGCAATAGAAGGGTGAGCAAGCGCGAACGGATCGTGGCCGACGTGCCGGACCACCCCGGAGCCGAGCCGTCCGGCGGGCCGGAGACCGACGTGCTGGCGCTGCTCGCGCAGTTGCCGCCGCGGCAACGCGCGGTGATCGTGTTGCGGCATCTGGAGGACCTGCCGATCGCCGAGGTGGCCGAGTTGGTGGGGATCAGCGAGGGCTCGGTGAAGAGCCAGACCTCGCGGGGTCTGGCGTTGTTGCGGTCGCGACTGGTCGAGGAGGCGTGAGATGACCGAGGACTGGTTCACCGACGCGTTGCGCGAGCAGATCGGGCGGGACGAGCCGCCGCTGGGCATCACGGCCCGGCAGGCGATCTCGGCCGGACGCCGGAAGCGGCGCGCGGAGATGTTGCGGATGGCCACCGCCGCGATGGGCGCGGGCGTGGTGCTGTTCGGCGCGACCTTCTACTTCGAGCCGTTCGGCGGCGGTCCCGCGGCGGGCTCGTGCGACACGGCAGTGCCGACGAACGCGCCGACACCGCTGCCGACCGGCTCCGATTTCCCGTTCGGGGACAGCGTTCCGTACGTCGGGCCGAGCGTGCCGGCAGCGGATACGCAGTATCCGACCGACCTGCCCAGCGAAAGCATCCCCGCGCAGAACACGGATCAGCAGGAGCCGTTGTCGCCGGAACGGCTGGACCTGTTCACCTGCGCCGTCCGCCGCAGTGTCGTGGCGGCGTTGCCGGACACCACGTTCGCTCAGCTGCGGGACGCGTACTGGACGGGGCCGCCGCCGCTGACCGCCGGAACCTCGACGACGTTCAACGGGGTCGCCGGGGTGCTGGCCGGCGCGGCAACGACCGATCGGCTCGGCCGGGGCTCCATCGTGATCGAGGCCGGGCACGTCGACCTGCGGCCGGAGGCGGATCGCTGCACCACCGGCTCGCTGTGCAGTCTGCGTACGGGGCCGCATGGTGAGGTCATCGAGGTGTATCCGACCACCGGTGACGGCGGCATGATCGGCTACGTCCTCTACGTCTACACCGGACAGACCGCCGTCGTGGCGCGTACGCACAACACGCCCGACGTCGAGGGACGGTGGCCGGTCAGCCGGCCGACCCCGCCGGTCACCCTCGACCAGCTCATCACTATCGCCTGCGACCCCGACCTGGTGCTCTGGCCGTAGCTCTTGGGCCGGCTCGGCCCCGCCCGCTCGGCCCGCCCGCTCGGCCCCGCCGGCTTTGGGCGCTGGATCAGGGTTCTAGGTCGAATCATGGAGAAAGATTCGACACGGAACCCTGATC
>NZ_JBFBAZ010000179.1:0-13677 GCF_040682475.1 Hamadaea sp. NPDC051192 | reverse complement strand
GCGGTGGCGGCTGGGCCGCTGGGCGCTGTGGCGCTGGATCAGGGTTCCGTGTCGAATCTTGACCCAAGATTCGACACGGAACCCTGATCCAGCCCGGTCGGCGACGGTGCACAATTTGGGCATGTCGGCGGAAAAGGAGCAGAAGACGTCGCGGCGTCTCCGGAAGGCGACCGCGCGCGGCATCCTCGAACGCAGCGGCCTGACCTGTGTGGCGCTGCTGCTGTTCTACTTCGCCGTGCCGATCCGGCCCAGTACAGGGGACTGGCTGATCGTGGTCCAGGTCGCGCTCACCCTCCTCGCCCTGGGGACGATCCTGTTCGGCCTCAAGAACCAGTTGCTGCGCCAACTGGACCAGCCGGACGCCCCGCTCGGCGGGCTGATCGTCGGCATCCTGGGCGGGCTGCTGCTCTTCGCGCTGATCGACTACGCCGTCGCCGTGTACGCCCCCGGCCAGTTCGTCGATCTGAACACCCGGGTCGACGCGCTCTACTTCGCGACGGCGACCCTGCTGACGGTCGGGTTCGGGGACGTCTCCGCGCACGGGCAGTTCGCCCGCGTGCTGTTGTGCGTACAGATGTTCTTCAACGTAGCGGTGCTGGCGACCACCGCCTCCATGCTGTCCCGGCAGCTCGCCGACCGGGCGAAGTCCCGGCACAACCGCTGAGACCGGGTTGTTCGAATCGCGTCACCGAGATCCGCGTTTGCCCTGCGGGCGCATCGGGGGACAGGTGATGATCGAGGGGATGAAGGAGGACAGATGACCATGAGTTCCATCCCGACCGGTCCCGCGGGCAGTCCGGCGGTCGGACCGGCAGCTGATGCCATCACCGCCGCCGGACCCGGTGCCGGGCAGGCGACCGTCACCGTGGCGACCTACGGCGACTACGCCTCCGCCCAGCGGGCCGTCGACTATCTCTCGGACAACAAGTTCCCGGTCGAGCACACATCGATCGTCGGCACCAATCTGCGCCTGGTGGAGAACGTTCTGGGCCGGATGACCATCGGTCGAGCGGCGCTGGCCGGCGCGGCCAGCGGTGCGTGGTTCGGTCTGTTCATCGGCCTGCTCTTCGGCATCTTCGCCGTCGGCAACTGGTTCGGCGTCGTGATCGCCGGCCTGCTGATCGGTGCGGTCTGGGGCGCGATCTTCGGCGCCATCGCGCACGCGGCCACCCGTGGGCAGCGGGACTTCACCTCGCGGAGCGCGCTCACCGCCGGGGAGTACGCCATCGCCGTCACCGCCGACCACGCCGAGCAGGCCCGGCAGCTGCTCGTACGCCTCAACTGGCAGGCCAAGGAGGCGGGCACCGGACGCTGAGGAACCGGGTGGGGGAGAGCGCTCTCTGGTTGGGTTGCTATACATTGGCGCCATGGTCGCCCCCCGCCCGCCCGGTCCCCGTTCGCCCACGCTCGAGCAGGTCGCCGAGTACGCCGGGGTGAGCCGGTCGACGGTGTCCCGGGTGATCAACCAGGTGTCCACAGTCGACCCGGAACTCCGCGAGATCGTGGAGCGGGCGATCGAGGCGACCGGCTATATCCCGAACCACGCGGCCCGGTCGCTGGTCACCCGCCGGACCGACTCGGTCGCGCTGGTGGTCTCCGAACCGGCCGGCCGGGAATTCGCCGAGCCGTTCCTGAGCCGGATCTTCACCGATCCGTACCTCGGCCGGATCACCGCCGGGGCGCTGGAGGTGCTGCGCCCCGAGGGCATCCACCTGGTGATCATGCCCGCCGACGCCCCCGCTCATCAGCAGGTCCTGCGGTATCTGCGGCAGGGACATGTGGACGGCGTGCTGATCATCTCCAGCCACGTCGCCGACCCGCTTCCGCAGCAGTTGTGCGACCTGCATGTGCCGGCGGTGCTGTCGGCTCGGCCGGGCCGGCCGCTGCCGATGAGCTATGTCGACGTCGAGCAGCAGACCGGCGCCCGCTTGGCGGCGGAACGGTTCATCGCCTCGGGCCGCAAGCATCCGGCGACGGTCTGCGGCCCGCTCGACACGACCGCTGGGCAGGACCGGCTGGCCGGGTTCCGCTCAGCCCTCGCCGTCCACGGGTACGCCTGGGTGCCGGCCGAGCCCGGCGACTTCACCAGGGCCGGCGGTGAGCGCGCGGCGCGGACGCTGCTGACGGCGTACCCGGAGACCGACGCGCTGTTCGTCGCCAACGATCTGATGGCCGAGGGTGCGATGCAGGCGCTCCGCGACCTCGGCCGACGCGTGCCCGAGGACGTCGCCGTGGTGGGGTTCGACGACAGCGTCTCGGCGCTGGCCTGCCGTCCGCAGCTGACCACGATCCGGCAGCCGCTGGAGGAGATGGCCGCCGAGATGGCCCGGCTCCTGCTGGCCCGCATCCGTGAGCCCGAGGGCCGGCCGCGCTCGGTGATCTTCCATCCGGAGATCGTCGAGCGCGGCTCGGCCTAGGGTCGGGCTCCCCCGTTGATCATGGAGTTTCCAGTCCCGACACACCGTCGAGACCTCGGTTAAGTCCATGATCAACGGGGAGGGGTTATTGGTAGACGCGGACGTAGTCGACCAGCATCTGCGCCGGGAACGGCGTGGTGGCGTCCGGCGAGCCGGGCCAGTCGCCGCCGACCGCCAGGTTGAGGATCACGTAGAACGGGTGGTCGTAGACCCATGGCCCCCGGGTCGACTCGACGGTCGCCTTGCTGGCGTAGAAGACCTCGGTGCTGTCCACGAAGAACCGGATGCCCTTGCTGTCCCACTCGGCCGCGTACACGTGATAGTCCGCGGACAGGTCGGTCGTCCAGATCTTCTCGAACCCGTAGCCGCCGCCCCCGTTGTACGCGGGCGCGTGCAGCGTGGTGTAGCTGCGGGTGGTGTCCTTGCCGAGGATCTCCATGATGTCGATCTCGCCGTTGTAGGGCCACGGCCGCCCGGTGAGGAAGTCGGCGCCCATCATCCAGAACGCGGGCCAGAACCCGTTGCCCTTCGGCACCTTGACCCGGGCCTCGACGCGGCCGTACTGGAAGGTGAACTTGCCGCCGGTGTTCATCCGGTGCGAGGTGTAGTCGCGTCCGCCGACCGTTTCCCGGCGTGCCTCCATCACCAGCGACCCGGCGCCGTTCATCGAGGCGTTGGCGTTGTTGGTGTAGTACTGCAACTCGTTGTTCTGGCCGGTGCCGGTGTCGATCGTCCACTTCGCTGTGTCCGGCTTCGTGCCCGCGGCGCCGTTGAACTCGTCGCTGAACACCAGCCGGGTCGCGGGGAAGGTCGGATCGGCCGGTCGCGCCGGGGGCGTCGTGGGGTTGCCGCCGGTGCCGTAGACCTGGAACTCCCAGATCGAGTAGCCGTACGCGCCGACCCGGGCAGTGCCGTACATCCGCACGTAGCGGCCGGTGCCGTTGACCGTCAGGGTCTCCTTGAACCCGTGCCCGGTCGTGGTGCTGTAGATCGTGCTCCAGGTCGCGGCGTCGGGCGACACCTGGATCTGGTACGCCGTCGCGTACGCCGGGTCCCATTGCAGGATCACCTGGTGGATCGTGGCGGTGGCGCCGAGGTCGACGTAGATCCAGCCGGGATCGACCCAGCCGGTGGTGGAACTGGTCGCCCACCGGGACGCGGGATCGAGGTCGAACGCCCGCGCCGGGGTGCACTCGTAACAGTTCGCGTCGCTCTGCGAGGTCGACGCGACGGCCGGCTTGTTGTAGGACAGCAGGACGTCGCCGCCGGTCGGGGGCGGGCTGCTGGTCGGCGGCGTGCCACCGCCGGTGCGGACGGCGATCTCCCAGAGGGAGTAGCCCCACTGCGTCGCCCGGGCGGTGCCGTAGACGCGCAGGTAGCGACCGGACCCGGAGACGGTCAGCGTCTGCGTTCCGCCGGTCGACGTCGTGGTGCTGTAGACGGAGGTCCACGTCGCGGCGTCAGTGGATACCTGCACCTGGTACGCGGTCGCGTACGCCGTCTCCCAGGTGAGCGTCACCTGGCAGACCGAGACGGTCGAGCCGAGGTCGATCTGAATCCACTGAGGATCGGCGGCCGCGCTGGACCACCGCGTACCGCCGTTGCCGTCGACCGCCGCGCTCGCCGGAGTGCCGGCGTTCTCGGTGGAGGAGGCGGTCGCTGGCTTGTTCAACGCCGCGTTCACGGCGGTGTCGCAACCGGTCGACCCGGTCGTGCCGTAGACCTGGAACTCCCAGAGCGAATAGCCGTACGCGGTCGCCCGCGCGGTGCCGTAGACCCGCACGTAGCGGCCCGATCCGGTGACGGCGAGGGTCTGCGTGCCGCCGGTGGAGGTCGACGTGCTGTAGACGGTGGTCCACGTGTTGCCGTCGGCGGACACCTGGATCTGGTACGCCGTCGCGTACGCCGGCTCCCAGCGCAGCACGACCTGGCTGACGGCGGCGGTGGAACCGAGGTCGACCCGCAGCCATTGCGGGTCGCTGAACGCGCTGGACCAGCGGGTGCCGAGGTCGCCGTCGACCGCGGCGCTCGCCGGGGTGCCGGCGTTCTCGGTGGACGAGGCGGTGACCGGCTTGCCTTGCGAGAGCAGCGGATCGGCGGCGTTGGCCGCGCCGGTCAGCGCGACGGCGAAACCGGCGGCGAGCGCGGCGAGGGCGCAGAGCGCCGTCGTGCGTAACTTCATGACGTCTCCTCTGTGGGCGGAAGAGGGTGCCTCTCCGGGGACGGGAGAGGCGAGGGAGCGCTCTCTCAGAGCATCGTCCAGGCGTCCACCTATGTCAATCTGATGTTCGTCGACCTGCTGTTTCGTTGACCGTCCGAATAGGAGCGAGGGAGCGCTCCCCGGTGACGTTTGGCGATCTTTCCCGCCGGGCAAATTCCGACCATGCCGTCACCCCTCCGGATCGCCATGGTCGCCCCGCCGTACTACGACATCCCGCCCAGCGGCTACGGCGGCATCGAGATCGTCGTCGCGGATCTGACCGACGCACTGGTCGCCCGGGGACACGAGGTGACCCTGATCGGCGCGGGATCCGACGGCACCGCCGGGAAGTTCCGGCGTACCTTCGCCGTGCCGCAGTCCGACCGGCTCGGCGAGCCGATGCCCGAGGTCATGCACGCGGCGATGGCCGCCCGGCTGCTCGGCGACCTCGACGTCGACATCGTCCACGACCACACCCTGGCCGGCCCGCTGACGGCGGCGGGCCGGCACGCGCCGACCGTCGCGACGATGCACGGCCCGCTGGAGGGCGAACCCGGCGAGTACTACCGCCAGTTCGGCAAGGACCTGGCGCTGGTGGGGATCTCGGAGTCGCAGCGGTCGTTGGCGCCCGACCTGAACTGGGCCGGCACCGTCTACAACGGACTTCAGGTGGCCGACTACCCCTTCCGGGAGACGAAGGAGGACTGGGTCCTGTTCCTCGGCCGGTTCGCCGAGGACAAGGGCGCCGACCTCGCGATCACGGCGGCCCGCGAGGCCGGGCGGCCGCTGGTGCTGGCCGGGAAGATGAACGAGCCCGCCGAGGAGGCGTACTTCGACGAGGTGGTGCGCCCGTTGCTCGGCAGCGGCGTGACCTACGTCGGCGAGGCGGACGCCACGCTCAAACGAGAGCTGTACGCCAAGGCGTCCTGTCTGCTCTTCCCGATCCGCTGGCCGGAACCGTTCGGGATGGTGATGATCGAGGCCATGGCCTGCGGCACTCCGGTCGTGGCGCTGGCCGAGGGCTCGGTCCCCGAGATCGTCGACCACGGGCGTACGGGGTTCGTGTGCGGCGACCCCGAGGAGTTGGCCGCCGCCCTCGACCGGGTGCCGGAGCTGTCCGCTCACGACTGCCGGGTTCACGTCGAGCAGCGGTTCGATGTGGCCACTATGGCCGCTGGATATGAAGAGGTCTATCGGTCGGTACTTTGTTGACTGAACACTCAGGCTATTCTCAGGCTGGCCCTGCCACGGTCGCCCGGAAGGCTTGTGATCGACGTTTCATGCCCCCGAAGCGGCCACGGCATGGTACGAAAAGGTGACCATCAACCTCGAGGTGCGTTCGGGGGTTAATCGATGAACGACCAGATCAGTACCGATCCCACGCTGGCGGGGGCGGTGTGGCGCAAGAGCGCCCGCAGCAGTCCCAGCGGCGACAACTGTGTCGAGATCGCCTTCGTCCCGGCCGGTGTGGCCGTCCGGGACTCGAAGAACCCCGGTGGCGGCGCCCTCCTGTTCACCGAACAGGAATGGGCGGCCTTCGTCGCGGGAACCAAGGCGGGCGAGTTCGACCTGTAGCACAGCACAGAAAAGCAACGGCGCAGAAAAGCAACGCGGAAAAGGGAGGGCACCGGCCGGCCCTCCCTTTTCCGTGCTCGCTAGTGCAGGTGCTCCGGCCGGACGCCGAGGCCGATCATCCGAGCCGGCAACGCCTGCAGCTTCGGCGCCCGGCGGAGCAGCCGGATCGGCCAAGGCGCGGTGATCCGGCCGGTCGCGTGCAGCAGCGGATCGACGATCCGGCGCTGAGCCAGCCGCTGGACGTTCTGGGTGACGACGGTCGGGCGGCGACGGCGGCGCTCCACCTGGGCCAGTTCCGCCCCGGTCGGCGTACGCCCGGCGTGCAGGATCGGGCCGAGCAGGCGCGCGGTGGCGACGGCGTCCTGCACTGCCAGGTTCACCCCGACGCCGCCGATCGGCGACATCGCGTGCGCCGCGTCGCCGATCAGCAAGGCTCCGGGCGCGTGCCACTGGTCGAGGCGGTTGACCGTCACCGTCAGCAGCTTCACCTCGTCCCAGGTGGACAGTTCAGCGACCCGGTCGGCGAGCGGCGGGGCGAGCCGGGCGACGTGCGCCCGCAACGAGTCCAGCCCCTCGGCCCGGATGGCGGCGTACCCGCCCTTGGCGATCACGAACGCGCACTGGAAGTACTCTCCGCGATCGATGCACAGCATCAATCCGCCGGCGCCGACGCGCATGTCCAGTCCCTCGGGGTCGGACGGCCGCCGCGAGATCCGGAACCACAGGACGTCCATGGGGGCGGCATAGGTCTGCGGCTTCAGGCCCAGCTCATCGCGTACAAGTGAATCTCGGCCGTCGCACGCGACCGTGAGCCGGGCGCGGATCTCGACCACGCCCTCGGACCCGTCCGCGACCACTCCCGTGACCGCGCCGTCGGGACCATGCCGCAGGCCGGTGACCTTGGTCGACCGCAGCAACCGGAAGTTCGGCAGCTGAGCGGCCTCGCGGGCGAGCAGCTCGAGGAAGTCCCACTGCGGCAGGAACATGAGGTAGGGGTGCGTGCCCGGCAGTCGCCCGAAGTCGGCGACCTGGTAGCTGCCGTCGTCGAAGCTGACGCGCAGGCCGCGGACCTTGCGACCGGGCAGCTCCTCGATCTGCTGGCCGAGGCCGATCTCGTCGAGCAGGGTGAGGGTCGATGAATGGACCGTGTCGCCGCGGAAGTCCCGCAGGAAGTCCGCGTGCTTCTCCAGCACCGTGACGTCGATGCCCTGGCGGGCGAGCAGCAGGCCGAGCACCAGCCCGGCGGGACCGCCGCCGACGACGCAGACCGTGGTCTCCATGAGTTCCTCCCCTAATAGCAACTCCCGTTGCATTTGAGTCTGTCACGAGCCGAGCATTAAAGCAACAGTCGGTGCGATAAGCTGATGTCATGACAGAGACAGTGCGGCGGCCGGGCGGGCGGAGCGCGCGAGTCCGCGGCGCGGTGCTGACCGCGACCAGAGACCTGCTCACCGACGGGTACGCGGAACTGACCGTCGACCGGATCGCCGCCGTCGCGGGAGTCAACAAGACCTCGATCTACCGGCGTTGGACCGACCTCGAAGGCGTCCTCGGCGATCTGCTGGCCGAGTACGCGACCGAGGCGGTGCCGATCCCGGACACCGGGGACCTCGACCGGGACCTCGTCGAACTGGCGCTGCTGATCCGGCAGGGGATGACCGGCGAACCCGGCGACCTCATCGCCGGGCTGGCCGCCGCCGCGCCGCGCAACGAACGGGCGGCTCAGGTCGTCCGGGGCTTCTTCCTCGAGCGCTTCGGACTAGCACAGTCCATCGTGGACCATGCGGTCGCCCGGGGTGAACTGCCGGCCGGGACCGACGCGCGGGCGGCGATCGAGACCGTCGGCGCGCCCTTCTTCCTGCGTCTGCTCGTCACCCGGCAGCCGATCGACGAAGCGTTCGCCCGGCGTACGGCGGCAGCCGGGGTGGCCGCGTTGCGGGCCGGAGTGTTCAGCCTTCCCGCCACACCTGCCAAGGCAGGCGCTCCCGCCACCCCGGCAGGTCGAACGCCCACGCCGTGACGACCAGGCGGACCTGATCGGCGTCCGGCGTACGCGCCTCGAAGTGCGCCTCCGGGCCACCCTCGCGGAACTCGACGCGGAAAGTCCCGTCATCCTCCCGGTACGCCTGAATGAAGTGCTGCCACGCGGACGGCCGATCGTGGCGCTCGACGACGAGGAACCGGCGATCGGCGCTCAACCCGTCGACGAGTGCGCCCAACTGCTCCTCCGACGGATCGTCCCAGGAATCGCCGTCCGCTTCGGTCACACGCAGTCGGGGCAGCAGCATGCCGGTGACTCTAGCCGCCCGGCCTTCGGCCCTCCGTGGGCGCGGCACCCGACCCCTTTCGGCGCTGGATCAGGGTTCCATGTCGAATCTTGGCTCAAGATTCGACCCGGATCCGTGATCCAGTGGAAGGCTGGGGGCCCGCCAGCGCGGGCGGGCGGTCAGCAGAGCAGGTTCGGCGGGTGAGGGCTGCCCGCGGTTCCCGGGGTCAGCTTGGCGATGAGCGTCCAGAGCTGGACCTGCGATCGTGCGGCGTCGGCGGCCAGGTCGTCGGTCGTCCGCAGCAGCGCCAGATGACGGCAGGCGTGGGCGGCCACGGCGTCCTCGTCGATGCTCGGCGGGCTGGGCACGAGCGGCCCGATGCCCGAGCGCATGCCGTCGACGGAGACGTCCGTCGCGGCCAGCTCGGGGCGCGGATCGGGGAGGGCGGCGTACGTGAGGATCAGGGCGTCCGGCGTATGCCGCCACGAGGTCGAGTGCAGCAGCCCGCCGGGAGTGCAGAGCTTCAGGCCGGACAGGCCGAGCGCGACGTCGTCGGGGAACGCGCCGCTCCGTAGTCCGGCGCGCACCATGCGGTAGCGCAGCCGCCCGTCCCGCTGGGAGAGCAGGACGACTTCCACGGTGGTCGGGATGCCTGAGCCCGGGATCATCAAGCTACTGTGCCCGTTGTTGCCACCGATGTGCAATAAGACGCGCGTGCGATCTCGCTCAGCGGTCTGGCCAACCGGTGGGGTCCGGCCGGTACCGTGTGTCCATGCTGGCACTGCGAGCCGCCCGCCTGTTCGACGGAGAGCACGCCGCTCTGCTGGAACAGCCGGTCGTACTGGTGGAACAGGGACGTGTCGTGGCGGCGGCCAGCGGGCTCGAACCGCCGGTGGACGCGGAAGTGGTCGATCTCGGTGACGTGACGCTGCTGCCCGGTCTGGTCGACGGGCACATTCATCTGACGTTCGACGCCGGTGCCGATCCCGTCGGCCGGTTCGATCGCGTCGACGACGCCGACCTGCTGGCCGGCGCGCGTGTGGCCGCCGAGCGTGCGTTGCAGGCCGGTGTGACGACGGTACGCGATCTCGGTGATCGCAACTATGTGACGCTGGGCCTTCGCGACGATCCCACGTTGCCCCGCATCCTCAGCGCTGGTCCGCCGATCACGTCGATGAAGGGGCACTGCTGGTTCCTGGGCGGCGAGGCGCTCGGCGTCGACGGCGTACGCCGGGCGGTCCGCGAGCGCGCCGAACGGGGTGTCGACGTCGTCAAGGTGATGGCGACGGGCGGCGAACTGACCGCCGGTACGCAGCCGCACCTGGCCCAGTTCGGGCTGGCCGCCATGCGCGCCGCGGTCGAGGAGGCGCACCGAGCCGGGCTGCCGATCACCGCGCACGCCCATGGTGCGCCGGGCATCTTCAACGCCGCGTCGGCCGGGTTCGACTCCGTGGAGCACTGCTCGTTCACCACCGAGACCGGTGCGTCCGCCGACGCCGGGGTCATCCAGGCCCTGCTCGCCAACGGCGTCACCGTCTCGGCCACGCTCGGGCATCTGCCCGGATTCACCCTGCCGCCCCGGATCGCGGCATTGATCCCGCAACTGTCGGGAGTGTTCCACCAGATCCGGGAGGCCGGCGTACCGGTGGTGTGCAGCAGCGACGCGGGCATCGGCCCGGCCAAGCCGCACGACTGCCTCCCGTACGGCGCCGGCGAGATGGTGAACCTGCTCGGCTACACCCCGGTCGAGGCGTTGCGGTCGATGACCTCCCGAGCCGCGGACCTGTGCCGCGTCGGCGACCGCGTCGGGCGTATCCAGCCTGGTCACGACGCGGATCTGCTGGCCGTCGCGGGGAACCCGCTGGCCGACGTCGCCGCGCTGCACGACGTCGTCGGCGTATGGCGCCTCGGCACCCGCGTCCGCTGACGCCCCCGTGTGCGCGAGTACGCGGAAGGGCAAGCGGGCGCATTTCGGGGTATAGATGAGTCATGAGCTGGACACGACGCCGCACGCTGAGCGCATTGGGCCTGGTGGGCGCGGGTGCGAGCCTGACCGGTCTCGCGGCCTGCACGGACGAGAAGAAGACGCCGGGAGCGCAGGACAGCAACGGCGGGAAGGCCGAGGGCAAGGCACGGGTCACCATCACGAGCCCGGCGGCGGATGCCAAGGACGTTCCCGCGTCGGCCGAGATCGTGTTCTCCGCCACTGAGGCCAAGGAGACCACGGTCGAGCTGAAGAGCAAGGGCGGCAAGGCGGTCGACGGTGCCCCCCATCCGGACGGCAAGGGCTGGCTGCCCGCCGCGACGCTGGAGTACGGCGAGACCTACACGGCCACGGTGACCGCCACCGACGCCGACGGCAAGCCCACCACCGCGAACAGCACGTTCACCGTGATGGCCAAGCCGTCGAAGCAGGTCCGGTTCGTCAGTTTCCTCGCCGACGGCGCGGTGGTCGGCGTGGGGATGCCGCTGATCATCCAGCTCAGCCGGGCGATCCCGAAGGACCAGCGGGCCGATGTCCAGCGGCGGCTGTTGGTGTCGGCCGAACCGGCGCAGGACGGCATCTGGACCTGGTACACCGACACCGAGCTGCATTGGCGGCCCAAGGAGTTCTGGCAGGCGGGCACCAAGGTACGCGTCGACCTGCGAGTGGGCGGTCTGCCGTGCGGCGACGGCTACTTCGGGCGTACGGATCTGTCGCTGGACTGTTCGATCGGCCCGGCGCTGGTGATGACGGTGGACGACAAGGCGTCGCCGAAGGTGATGACGGTGACGAAGGACGGGGCGGTGCTGAAGAAGATCCCGGTCAGCCTCGGTCGCCCGGGCATGCCGTCGTCCAGCGGCACGATGGTCGTCATCGAGAAGTTCGCCAAGACGGTGTTCGACACGCGTACGGATCCGAATCCCGCCAACCGCTATCGCGTCGACATCGACTGGGCGCAGCGGCTGACCTGGGGTGGCGAGTTCATCCACTCGGCGCCGTGGTCGGTGTCGGATCAAGGCAAGCGCAACGTGTCACACGGCTGCATCAACATGTCGGCGGCGAACGCGAAGTGGCTGTTCCAGCAGACCCGCATCGGTGATCCCGTCGTCGTCAAGGGCACCTCCCGCCAGCTCAAATACGGCAACGGCTGGACGGATTTCACCAAGTCCTGGGACGAATACGTCGAGGGCAGCGCCATTCCGTACGAAAGCTCAGCGAGTCCCGAGCCGACTCCGAGCTAGGTATTCACATACATCTCCGTCAACCGTATCCTCGGGCGAGCCGGTGATCCCCGGTTCACCTACCTGTCACGAGGAGTACGGCGTTGACACACAAACCGATCATGCGCGCCTGCCTCACCCTGGCTGCCGCGCTCACCCTCGTCGCCCCGGCCATCCCCGCGGTGGCGACCGCCCCAGTGTCGGCCACCCAGTCGATCGCGGTAGCAGCAGCCGCGCCCGACATCTCGCTGGCCAACACCAAGGCTCACCTTCAGCAGCTTCAGACGATCGCCACCAACAACGGCGGCACCCGGCGGTCCACCACGGCCGGGTACACCGCGTCGGTGAACTACGTCTACGACAAGCTCGTCGCGGCCGGGTTCTCCGTCGTGAAGCAGACCTGCGCGTCCGGCTGCACCAGCGGCGCCGGGCCGAACATCATCGCGGACTGGCCGGGCGGCGGCGGTGACGTCAACACCGTCTACATGCTCGGCGCGCACCTGGACAGCGTCACCGCCGGGCCGGGCATCAACGACAACGGCTCCGGTTCCTCGACGATCCTGGAGATCGCGCTCACCCTCGCCGCGCAGAACCCGGCGATGCTCAATCACGCCCGGTTCGGCTGGTGGACCGACGAGGAGCAGGGCCTCAACGGCTCGGAGTACTACGTCTCCACGCTCAGCACCACCGAACGCGCGAAGATCAAGGGCTACTTCAACTTCGACATGGTCGCGTCGACCAACGGCGGATACTTCATCAACCGCATCACCAGCGCGATCGGCCAGACCGTCAAGGCCTACTACGACTCGATCGGCGTACAGACCGAGGAGAACACCGAGGGCGCCGGCCGGTCGGACGACGCGTCGTTCAACAGCGCGGGCATCCAGACCAGCGGGGTCGCCGCCGGCGCCAGCGCGATCAAGACCTCGGCCCAGGCCACCAAGTGGGGCGGCACCGCCGGCGCGTCCTACGACCCGTGCTACCACAGGGCCTGCGACACCTACCCGAGCAACATCAGCGACACGGTCCTCGACCGGGCGGGCGACGCCGCGGCCTACGCGCTGTGGAACTACGCCGTGGGCACGCCCGCGAGCAACGACTTCTCCCTCACGGCCTCGCCCACGTCGGGCTCGGTCAGCCCCGGCGGCTCGCTCACCACGACCGTCAGCACCGCGCTCACCAACGGCTCCGCGCAGTCCATCTCGCTCACTTCCACTGGTACGCCCAGCGGTGTGACCGTGTCCTTCAGCCCGTCGACGGTGACCACCGGCGGCTCCTCGACCGCCACGATCACGGCGTCGGCGTCGGCCGCCCCCGGCACCTACACGATCACCCTGACCGGCACCGGGACGTCGGCGACCCACAGCGCGACCTACACGCTGACGGTCAACGGCGCACCCGGTTGCATCCAATCCAACGCGACCGACGTGACGGTCCCGGACAACACCACGGTGGAGTCCCTGATCACGATCTCGGGTTGCACCGGCAACGCGGGTGCCGGGTCCACCGTCGAGGTGCACATCGTGCACACCTACATCGGTGACCTCGTCGTGTCCCTCGTCGCCCCGGACGGCTCCGTCTACACGCTGTCCAACCGGGCCGGCGGCTCGACCGACAACATCGACACCACCTACACCGTGAACCTGTCCAGCGAGGTCGCCAACGGAACCTGGCGACTGCGCGTCCAGGACGCGGCGAGTGGCGACACCGGCTACATCAACAGCTGGACGCTCAACCTGGGCGGGTCGGCGCCGCCGGCGTGCACCGGCACCAACGGCACCGACGTGACCGTTCCCGACAACACCACGGTGAACAGCGCGATCACCATCGCCGGCTGCACCGGCAACGCCGGCTCGACCTCCACCGTCGAGGTGCACATCGTGCACACCTACGTCGGTGACCTCGTGGTCTCGCTGGTGGCGCCGGACGGCTCGGTCTACGCGCTGCGTAACCGGACGGGTGGTTCGGCCGACAACATCGACCAGACCTTCACCGTCAACCTGTCCACCGAGGT
>NZ_JBFBAZ010000178.1:0-13693 GCF_040682475.1 Hamadaea sp. NPDC051192 | reverse complement strand
AGGCGCCGGCCGAGCCGAGCGCGGCCGACCGCGCCGCCGGCCGCGGCGTACGCGCCGCCTGACTCTTTGGTTGACAGAGCGTTAGCACGTCGTCGCGCGTACGTGTTCACCCGTTCGGCCTATTAGTACCTGGCCGATCAGAAATCCCGGAATGGAACTTCCACGGACGCCACGCGAGTTCTGCCGGTCACGTCGTCCCTGACGTCATGATTCGACGATTGTCCATGCACGCACGTGCGACGCTGGCTTGCAATGTGGAACTTGCATACGCGGCCAACCGGGTACGGAGGCCCACCCGAAAGTACGATGTCGCACCGGTCCTCTCGTGACGGACTGTGGCTACTCGATCGCGTGGCGGATGCGAACCTCGGCACGAGGGACCGGACGCATCAGTCACGCCGCCGGGAGGAGCCGCTATGGCGGAGGAGCGTAAGGAGTCTTGGGCCGGCGTCGGGCCGGTCATCATCACCCAGGCCCCGGAGGTCTCGGGGCGCAGCAGCACCGACACGATCATGCGGATCGCGTACGGAATGGTCTCGGCCGTGGTCGTCAGCCTGGTCTGGATCATCGCCAGCGCGGTCGATCCCGTGGTCAAAGCCTGGTCGGTGATCATCGGACTGTCCGTGACCGCGGCTCTGCTGGCCGGGCACGCCTTGATGGAAGTGGGCCGGGTGCGACGCGAGATCGTCGTGGCCGAGGCCCGCATGCAGACCGCGGTCGCGGCGGTGGCGCACACCGTCTCGGCCCACGCGAGCCTTGTCGCGCCGCAGCAGCGACGGCCGAACCGTCCCCGGCGCCGGCGCCGGACGGCCCAACGGCGTCCGGACGCCGGCACCCCGGGACAGATCCTCTCCGAGGAGTTCCAGATGTACCTGCAGGGGCGCGACTCCCGCTTCAACGAGCCCTGACCGCGCCCTGAGCGCCATCGCGAGCATCGTGAGCTAGGCAGAACCACGAGCTGAGACGAGCACCGCCGAGTCGGTCAAGCGGGTCTGTCCGACAGACTCTCCTGACCCTGCTCGGTCCCCAGCTGCCGCCGGGACCTCCGCCCCGGACCGACGTCGATACGGCCCCGGCCGAACGCGTCGATCTGACCCCAGCGACCGGGGATGTCGAGCAACGCCAGATGGCCCATGCCGGCCGGCAGCGCCGGATCGACCACCAGATGCTCCCCCAGCGGTTCGAGCCCGAGCATCGTACGCAGGAACAGCAGCGGCGCCCCCGTAGACCAAGCCTGCGGGCTGCACGCCGTCGGATATTGCACCGGATAGCGGGTCAGGTCGCGTTCGTATCCGCCGAACGCCTCCGGCAGGCGGCCCTCGAAGTACGTCGCGGCGTCCAGGATGCCCGCCGCGATCCGGGCCGCCTCCCGCTTGAATCCGTACCGGCGCAGGCCCCAGGCGATGAACGAGTTGTCGAACGGCCACACCGTGCCGGTGTGATAACCGATCGGGTTGAACCGCTGGGCGTCCGTGGCCAGGGTGCGTACGCCCCAGCCGGAGAACAGCTGTGGACTCATGAGGTGCCCGGCGATCGCCTTGGCCTTGCCGTTGTCGACGATCCCGCTCCACAACAGATGCCCGATGTTGGACGACAGCGCGTCCACCTGGGAGCCGTCGGCTTCCACCGCCAGGGCGAAGTACTTGCCCTCGGCCACCCAGTAGTCCCGGTTGAACCGCTTCTTCAGGTCCGCCGCGGACTTCTCCAACCGCTCGGCCAGCGCCGGATCGTTCCACACGGTCCGGGCCAGCCGGGCGCCGCGCACCTTCGCGTCGTACGCGTACCCCTGCAGTTCGCAGGTGGCGCGCGGAAAGCCGGGCAGCCGGCCGTCCTGGTAGGAGATGGAGTCCCAGGAGTCCTTCCAGCACTGGTTCTCCAGGCCGGTCTCCTCGTTGCGCCGCTGGTAGGAGATGTAACCGTTGCCCATCAGGTCGGCGTACTCGTCGATCCAGTCGAGCGCGGCGCGGGCCTGGAACTCCAGCGCCTTCACGAGCTTCGTGTCGCCCGTCCACCGCTCGTACTCGTCCAGGAGCACCACGAACAGCGGAGTGGCGTCGGCATTGCCGAAGTACGGGCTGTGCGGCTGTTCCTCGAAGGCGGCCGACTCGCCGTACCGGATCTCGTGCAGGATGCGTCCGGGGTCCTCGTCCCGGAAGTCGTCCGTCCGCGTGCCCTGCCGGGCGCCGAGTTCCTTCAGCGTCGTCGCCGCCAGCTCCGGCTCGAACGGCAGCGCTTGAAGACTGGTGAAGATGCTGTCCCGGCCGAACATCGTCATGAACCAGGGCAGCCCGGCCGCGGGCAGGCTGCGCCCGCCCGAGGTGAGCGGGGAGAACCGCAGCGCGGCCAGGTCGGTCAGGCTGCGCTGATAGATGTCGGCCAGCGGCCGCCAGTCGCACTCCGTCCGCGGCGCCTGCCGGATCCAGTGATCGAGGTCCTTCTCGAGGTCGGGCTTGCTCCGATCGCGGGCCAGCGTCGCCGGATGGCCGCCGGGGCCGACGATGGCCGCCGCCAGGTGCAGATCGGTCGTCCACTGCTCGTGCGGCGCGATGTGCAGGAAGAACGACATCCCGTGGTCGTCCACCACGGCCGGGACCGTGCTGGAGATGATGGTCTCCCGGTGGTAGGTGTCGCGTTCATAGCCGCACACCAGCCGGTCGCCGTCGAGGCGCGTGTAGAGCTTGCCCTTCTTCTCCTGCGCGTTCTTGACGTCGAACAGGTCGGCGAAGTCGCACGCCACGTCCATCCGCACCGCGAGGTCGACCGCCTCGTCCGCGTGGTTGAGCAGGGTCAGCTGCTCGTCGAAGCCGCTCGGCGTCACCGTACGCCGCCGGATGACCGACAGCTTCGCGTCGACGTACACCGTGCCGGTCTCCGGAACCAGGAAGAACCGGGTCTCGAAGTACTGCATGTCATCGGTCGACAAGGCCTGCAGCCGCTGCCCGTCGACGGTCAGCACCCAGCGCGACAGAAACCGGGTGTCCCAGGCGAACAGCCCGTCCGGCTCGGTCGGGCTCGCCTCGATGTCCCCGCGGTCGTCGCTGACCACGAAGGTGTTCCCGTGCAGGATGCTCACGCTCATGACGCACTCCCGCTCGCCTCGAGCGCGGAGACCCGGGAGGCCGGCGGCCCCGGGAAGATCCGCTGCAGTTGGATGGGCAGCTCGATGTCGCCTTGGATGGCCATCGCGCCGCGCAGCACCGAGGCCATCCCGTTGGCCTCGCCGGTGACGAGGCGGTCGAGCAGGTCTTGCGAGATCTGCACGACGCAGTCCGCCGGAGCCTTGCCCCGGGCCACCGCCACTTCGCCGTCGCCGAACGTGATCAGCCAGTGCCCGCCCGGCTTGCCGGACAGGTCGCCATCGGTGTGGACGTCGATCCGCAGGGCGCCCGAGGCCCCGGCCAGTCGCGGGTCGTGCCCGCGATCGGCCAGCTCCGTGAAGAATTCTTCCGTCGGATTGGTCATGCGGTCATCGTCCGAGGATCTCGACACGCGGGTCTTCGCCCGCCATGGGTGAGACACGTCCACATCGTCGCAGGAACAACGCCTCGGCCAGGGCCATATCGGCGATCTCGGCCGGATCCACGCTCTCGTCCGGCTCGTGCCGGCGGGCCAGCGGCTCCTCCACCCCGATCAGGAGGATCTCGGCGTCCGGGAAGTGCTCGGCCAGCCCGACACAGAGCGGGTTGGTGCCGCCCCGGCCCAGCTGGGCGGGTTCCTCGCCGTAGACGTCGCGCAGGGACTCCGTCAGGGCGGCGTACGCGGGGCCGCCGGCGCGCGCCAGGAACGGCGGGACGGCGGACTCACGGTCGACGCGTACGTGGGCTCCCCAGGGCGCGACCGCGTTCAGGTGGCCGACGAGCGCCTGCGCCGCCTTCACCTCGTCCACGTGCGGCGGTACGCGCAAGTCCAGCCGAGCCCGCGCCCACGGCTGGATCATGCCGTGCTCTCCGCGTACGGGGTAGTCGATGTCGAGCACGGTGATCGCCGGACGGGCCCAGAGGCTGTCGGCGATCCCGCCGTTTCCCAGCAACGCCACCCCGTCCAGGACGGCGGCGTCCTCCCGGAACCGGGCCGGTGCGTAGATCGCGCCCGCCCACGAACTCATGTTGTCCAGCCCGAGGACGTTCGTGTTGCCGGCCGCGTCCCGGAAGCTCGCCAGCATGAGCAGCAAGGCCGCCAGCGCGTCCGGCGCGGGTCCGCCGTACGGGCCGGCCTCACGCGGTTCGGTCAGCGTCTCCACCGTCACCGACAGCGCCACGTGGCCGCGCAGGCTCACCGTGACGGCCGGTACGCCCACCGCCAGGTTGCCGGCGTCGCCGATGACGAAGACGTCGGCCGCCAGCAGCGAGGCGTACTCCCCCAGCGACCGGGCCAGGCTGCCCGCGCTCCGTTCGGCCGAGCCCTCGACGACGACCTTCAGGTTCACCGGCAGCTCGTCACCCAGTGCCCGGATGGCGGTCAGGTGCATGAGCAGGTTGCCCTTGCAGTCGGACGCGCCGCGGCCGTACCACCGGCCGTCCAGCTCGGTCAGCTCGAACGGCGGCGTCTTCCAGACGTCCTCGTCCGGGGCCGGATGAACGTCGTAATGGGCGTACAACAGGACGGTCGGCGCGTCCGGTCCGGCGTCGGAGCGGTCGGCGTAGACCGTCGGACCGGCGTCCGGCACGGGCAGCAGCCGGACATGCGGGAAATCCGCCCCCCGCAACGTTTCGGCCACCCATTCGGCGGCTCGCACGCACTCGGCGGCGGTGCGGTCATCGGCTCCGGCCACCGACCGGATCGCGATGAGCTTGGCCAGGTCATCGTGGGCCGACGACATGAGGTCGTCCACCCGGGCGCGCAACTCGACGGCGTTCACTCGCCAACCTTCGCCGTCCGAACGGGTGCCGGCGTCACCCTCGTCAGGTGAAAAAGGTTGTGCAGTAACCAAGTCGAGCAGGCCCCCGGCTGGGGGCCGGATGCGAAAACGCATGACCGGAGTAGCCCACGAAGGCCATTATTTTGGGCTTATGCTACGAAAGCGCCCAGGCTTGGAGCCCGTCGGACTCTTCCAGCCGGGCGGTTTCGCTCCCGCGGGGGGTCGGGGACACATGACTCACGTCATCGACAACGTGGCGCCAGCCACTGTGGACAGTTGGCTGCCGCCCGTCGCGGGCGGTCTGCTCCGGCGGCGGCTGCACGAGGCGTTCGACCAGGGGCGTTCCGGGGATCTGCTCGTCGTCACGGGTCCGGCCGGATCCGGGAAGACCACCGCACTGGCCATGTGGGCCGCCGACGCGGCCGGGGCCGCGCGAATCGCCTGGGTGAGCCTCGGGCCGCTCGACGGCGATCCCGGCGTCTTCTGGACCTCGCTGACGACGGCCGTCGACCGGGCGACGGGCACCACCGGGCGACCGGAGACGGTCGGCCTGCTCGCCCGCTCCCTGGAGCAGCTGGAGGAGCAGCTCATCATCGTCCTCGACAACGGCGAGCACCTGCGCCGGTCCGCCGGCATGGTGTCCGCGCTGCTCAGTCACGACATGCCGCAGGTGCGGGTCATCTTCGCCGCGCGCGAGGCGCCGGCCGCGCAGCTGAGCCGGCTGCGGCTCATCGGCCGGCTCACCGAGGTGGGCCCGGACGACCTCGCCTTCAACCCGCGCGAAGCGGCCCAGTTCTGGTCGCTGCGCCAGCGCACCCTGACCCCGGCCGAGGCGACCGCGCTGGTCGACCGCACCGGCGGGCTGGCCGCCGGGGTCTGCGCACCCGACGTCCACACCGCCGGATTCACCGACGTCCTCGCCGACTTCCTGCGGGCCGAGCTGCTCGGCCGCCTCCCGGCCGAGCACCGGGACTTCCTGCTGCGGTGCAGCCTGCTCGACGACCTCGACGCGCGGTCCGCGGAGGCGGTCACCGGCCGCCGCGACGCCGCCCGCCTGCTGGATCACCTGCGCCGCGAACATCATCTACTGGTACGCCCAGCGGAGGAACCGGAGCGGTTACGGCTGCGGCGGCCCTACGCCGCCTTCCTTCGCGACGAGGCGCGGCTGGTGATCGCCGAGCACCTTCCGGACGTGCACGCCCGAGCCGCCCAGCATTACGCCGAGCGCGACCGGCCGGAGGCCGCCCTGCGGCACGCGGCCGCCTCCGGCCGGTCCCAGCTGGCCGCGGAGGTGGGCGTACGCGTCGCCGCACCGCTCGTGCTGGGCGCCGCCCGGGAGGTGTTCCTGGGCCTGCCCGCCTGGGTTCCCGCCCGCGACGCGGTCCGTCATCCGGAGACGGCGACGGTCCTTGCGCTGGCGGCGGTCGCCCGGGACGACGAGCACACCGCCGGGGCGTACGCGAGACTCGCCCGCGAGCGCTTCGGCGAGGTCGCCACGGAACGGCGGCTGCCCATGCAGGCCGCGTTGTGCCTCGGCGACCTCCTGCTCGCCCGGCAACGCGAGGACGTCGAGGCGATCGGCCGGACGATGACGACCCTGCTGGAGTTGCTCGACGCCACCGTCCCGGGCCTGGTGCCCGCCGCGGACGGGATGCGCGCGATCGCGGCCGAGTGCCTCGGGTACGCCGCCCTGTGGACCGGCGATCTGACGCTGGCCCGGTCCAGCCTGGAGGCCTCTGCCGTCCACAGTGGTCAGCAGGAGCTGACGCTGGCCTCCGGGGCGGCGCTGGGCGGGCTCGCCCTGGTGCACGCACTGCGGGGGGACGTCGGGCAGGCCGCCCAGCTCGCGTACGCCCGCGATCCGGCCGCCTCGGACGTGCCGGAGGCGTACCGCCGGCCAGCCCGGCTGGCACGCGGTTTGGTGCTGTGGCTGCGGGGGGCGGCGTCGGACGCGCTGACCGTGGTCGGCGCCGAACCGGGTGACCGCGACGACCGGCCGAGCGCGTACGCCACTGGACTCGTCCGGGCCCGGATCCTGCTGACGCTCGGCGACGTGCCGGCGGCGCGCGAGGCGTTGGCCGCGGCCGGACCGGCGACCGGACCGTCTCTTCTGGACGACTGGCGCGCGGTGACCACCGCCGAACTGCACCTGGCGGAGGGTCGCCCGGCGAAGGCGGTGACCGCGGCCGGCTACGCCATGCGCGACGGCCGTACGCCGCTGGACAGTCACGCGTGCATCGTGGCGGCTCGCGCGCATCTGGCCGGGGGCGAGCTGAACGCCGCCTCCCGGATCCTGGAGGCGGTCCACCGGACGAGCGCGACGGCCGGTCCCTGGGCGCAGGTGAACGCGTGGCTCGCGGAGAGCCTGATCGCCGACCGGCTGGGGCACGAAGGAGCGGTCCGGATCGCGATCGGGACCGCTCTGGTGATCGCCGACGTCGACGGCCTCGTGGCGCCGTTCGGCGAGGTGGGCGGGGAAGCGCGGGCGCTCCTGGACCGCAACCGCGATCTGGTGGCCGACTATCCCCTGCTGAGCGTCCGCCTGGACGCCGTACGCCCGGTCGCCTCGGTCACCGTGAGCGACCGGCTGCTGGAAGATCTGACGGACCGGGAGCTGGCGGTGCTGCGGTACCTGCCGAGCCTGCTCACCGTGCGGGACGTGGCCGCCGAACTGTCGGTCTCGCAGAACACCGTGAAGACCCACGTCCGCAGCATCTACCGCAAGCTGTCCGTCGGCACCCGGCGGGACGCCGTCGGACGGGCGCGCCGCCTCGGGCTCTTGTAGATCCCTAGGCGGCGCGCCCGTCCGATTTATTCACGGCCAGATCATCCCCATCCCGTCGGCCTCCGCCAACGCCTCGATCTCCGAACGGAGGTACCGGCGTTGTCCGCCCAAAGTCCGGCCGCATTGGAACTTGCCCTTCTGCGCCCAGCGGATCACCGTCGACGGGTCGACCCGGAAAAGCCGGGCGACCTCACCGGTACGCATGAGCGGATGCGCGTGGTGCGGCGTCTGCTCGAGCGTTTCTAGCTCCATCATTCCTCCTCCCCCGCCGGTTCCGGCGGGCCGTCGTTCGGGGCGGTGTCATTCGGGGCGGTGTCGTTCCGGCTTTCGCCGTCCACGGCTTCGCCGTTCGGGGCGTCGCCGTTCAGGGCCTGCGCATGCGGGGCTTTTCCGTCCGGATCTTTGCCGTTCGACGCTTTGCCGTTCGGTGCCTTTCCGTCCGGTGCCTTTCCGTCCGGTGCCTTTCCGTCCGGCGCCTTTCCGTCCGGGGATCCGCTCGGGGACTTGCCTTGCGGACCGGCCAGGAACGCCGGATCCAGCCCGGGCGGCGGCCCGATCGGGTCGCCCGCGCCGCTGCGGAACGCGTACGCGGCCAGATCCGCGGCCGCCACGTCGGCGGCGGCGATGAGCGAGCGCAACGGGCTCAATTCCGGGCAGATGCTGGTCTCCCGGACCGTCTGCATGTACAGGGGCACCGACGTGTCGAAGATGGCGACCGCGTTGCGGCGGCTGCCGGCAAGCTCCTCACGTTCGGCCTGGCCCCGGTCCTCGAGATGAGGCTCCCGGGGCGGCGGGATCTTCGGCTTCCCCCGGGAAGCCGCCGCCGGCGATCCCGCCGCGCTCTTTCCCGTGCGTTTCACGGGAGACTTGCGTTTCCGGCTTTCCGGTGGAGGTGCGGCTGCGCCGTCGGGAGCGCTCGACCGCACCTCCACCTTGCGTACCGCATTCGGCGGGAGAGCCTTCCGGCGGGCCAGATGGGTCCGCTTGGCCGCGCGCGCCGCGCCGCCGGACCGTCGCGCCCGGCTCATCGCAGCGCCGCCCGGTGCCGTGCGGCTTGCCGCGGGTCACTGACCCGGCGGCGATCCGGCCCGTGCGGTACGCCGTCCATGAAATTCGAGCCGGCAAGGTCGTCGTCGACCCCGGCCCAGCGGTTGACGTACGTGTACAACTCTTGAATCTCCCGGCCCCGCACATGGGCCAGGAGGGCGGTGGCGGTCGCGACGATGACGACGATCGCGATGAGCGCCAGGCACAGCTGACCGACGGTCAGCGAGGTCAGCCCGTTCACGGCGTACCTCCGGTGAGCATCGCCGCCAGCTTCACCCGGCCGCGTTTGGTCAGCGCCTGAACCATCGCCGGCGTACGCCCCATCACGGCGGCCGCGTCGACCTCGTCGAGCCCGCAGAAGAACGTCAGCGCGATCGCCTCCTGTTGCGGCGGCGACAATCGGCGTACCGCCGCCAGCAGTTCGCGTCCGTCGTCCTCGGGCCCCCGCAGCTCCCCCAGCTCGACCAGGCCCAGCCGGTAGCGGCGGGAGTGGAAGTGGCGTACCGCCCGGTCCCGGGCCAGGCCCAGCAACCAGCACAAGGGAGAGTCGGCGGTCGCCCGCAGCCCGCCGATGAGCCGCAGCGCCCGGTCCCAGACCTCCCGCACCAACTGCTGAGCGAGCTTCTCCTCACCACACCAGAGCCAGATGTACTTGTAGACCTCCGTGTTGAAGCGGTCGTAGAACTCGCCGACCGCCTCGACATCGCCCCGCTGGATTCGCACCACGAGCTGCCAGGCTTCGGTCCGGCCCGCCGCCGGCACGGCCCGGCCCCGCCCCGCGCCGGCGACCACGGGCCGGGGCCGCGGACCACCGTTCGGCCTGCGGTGCCGGGAGTCTCCGCCGATCAGGCGGTAGGACCCCGTGGTGCACCTGACCCAATCACTCACGTTGATTGCCTCTCCTTCGAAGTCTCGGCGGCTTCGCCGTCAGTGAATGCGCGCATCGCCTCACCTCCCGCGCCCAGCGCGATCGCCATGCCGGTGAAGATCAGTGCGGCGGCCCACGGGTCCAGCAGTGTCGTCACGACTGCTACCGCGCAGATCGGCACCATCAACAGCAAGACGAGGAGGTGGCGGCGCAGCGCGCGCCTCACCTGGGTCGGCCCACCGCAACCGTGAAAAGCCGGTCGAACCGGGTGTGCTCGGCGGGCAGGCCGCCGAGCTTGGGTTCGGACTTCATCGCGTGCAGCGCGCTCGCGACGAACTGCCCACCTGGAATCGAGACGCCGCGCCGGATGCGGTTGAAGCTGCTCTCCGCGATGCCCAGGAATCTGGCCTTCTCGGCGTCGGTACGGAGACCCAGCAGCTCGAAGATCTCGTCGAACGCTTTTCCGTTGTACGCCAGGCGTGGAAGCTTGCTAAATTCGTGCACGCATGCACTATAGAGCCATGCATGCACGACGCCTAGTCGCCCGGATGGGTGACAGCCTTCGAACCATTTGGAGGAGCTCCTCTTTCACGGACGCACGAACGGGGCGCACCGCGCCGACCCGGCGGCCCTTACCGGTCGGTACCATGGGATCCGTGAGTCGCCGCCGGAGAGAGCCGCAGAGTCCCTTCGGGTGGTATCTCCGCCGACTCATGGACAGCAATGGATTTATGTCGGATGGCGATCTCGAAGCGGCCTCGGGCGTGTCGGCCTCGCTGATCTCGCGCTATCAAGCCGGCGAGATCACTCCGACGCCGGACAACCTGCGCAAGCTCGCCCCCGTTCTCGGCGTACGCCTGGGCGAGTTGATGGTCGAGTCCGGACTGGCCACCCGGGAGGAACTCGGCATGGTCGCGCCGCCCTCCCCGAAGCCTCGCGTCGACCCCGTGCTCGCCGACGCGCAGCGGCACCTCGCCGATCCGCACCTGCCCGGTGACGTTAAGGACTACCTGCGCGCGACCGTCAAAGGCGCGATAGCGTACTGGCGGCAGCAACTCGACCTGAACAGCGTCCCGCCCGAGCCACCGGCACCGGAGCCGGCGCGGATCGCCGTCGCCGTCCGGCCGAAGCCTTCCGGGGTCGGCCGAAGGTAGCCTCGTCCACGACCTACGCCGCCTGGCCGTGCGCCCGGCGGCTGGTTGTGATACCCCAGTCACGTTGACCGATGAGTCAGTACGGAGGCCGGCCATGGCGGAGAGCGACTCCGAACAGGTGCCGCCGATCGTCGTGCCGCCGTCGCGTACGCCGACCGGCCGCGGTGGCGAGTTGCTGATCCGGGTGGCCATCTGCGCCGCCTCCGGGCTGGTGGTGAGTCTGGTGTGGATCCTGGCCGGGCTCGGCGACGGCCACCTCAAGACGGCCAGCCTCGTGATCGGACTGTCGGCGGCGGCCGTCCTCGCCCTGGTGGTCGGCTACGTCCGGTTCGAGGTGGCCCGGGTCCGCCGGGAGTTGACCGAGACCGAGACCCGGCTCGTCGCCACCGTGGAGACGGCGTTCGCCGGCCTGCAGGCCCAGATCCACGCGCTGCAGACGCCTCCCCCCGCGCCCCGCAACGGCAAGCGGTCGCAGCCGATCCAGCGGGGCCTGCGCAAGCGGGAGAAGGACGTCGACTCCGCGATCGCCAACGATCTGCGCATCTTCCTCCAGGGCCGCGAGTCGGCGTACGAGGACGACGACGGGGTCTGACCAAGCCGCCAAATATCGCGAAAGTTCGATAATGTGCCCGTCATGGGTGAGGACGGCGACGTAGCGACACTATTGGGGACGGCGCTCTGCGCCTTGGCCGCATTCGTCTTTCTCTGGGTGCTGTTCGGCGGCGTCCGGATCGTCAATCAGGTCGAACGGGGCGTCGTCTTCCGGTTCGGCCGGGCCCGGACCCGCGTACGCCCGCCCGGCCTGGCCGTGGTCCTGCCGTTGGTGGACCGCCTCCGGAAGGTCAACGTGCAGATCGTGACGCTGCCGGTCCCCTCACAGGAGGGCATCACCCGCGACAACGTCTCCGTCAAGGTCGACGCCGTGGTCTACTTCCGCGTCTCCGATCCCTACAAGGCCCTGATCGAGGTGCAGAGCTACATGATCGCGGTGGAGCTGCTGGCGCAGACGTCGCTGCGATCGATCATCGGCAAGAGCGAGCTGGACGACCTGCTGTCCAACCGGGACGAGTTGCACCGGGAGCTGCGGCTGCTGCTCGACGCCCCGACGCAGGCGTGGGGCGTACACGTCGACCGGGTGGAGATCAAGGACGTCCAGCTGCCCGAGCAGATGAAACGCGCGATGTCCAAGCAGGCCGAGGCCGAACGGGAACGACGTGCCCGGGTCATCACCGCCGACGGCGAGTTCCGCGCCGCGCAGAGTCTCGCGGACGCCTCCACGATCATGGCCGAGACGCCCGGCGCGATGCAGCTGCGTCTGCTGCAGACGGTCGTCGAGGTCGCGGCCGAGAAGAACTCGACGCTGGTCATGCCGTTCCCGGTCGAGCTGCTGCGGTTCTTCGACCGGCTGGCGCAGCCGGAGGCCGACACGGGCCGGGTCGGGCGGGAGCCGCCCATCCCGCCGGAGATCCCCCACTCGCGTCCGGCCAGCGACTGACCCACCCACGACGGATTCCACACGAATTCGGACTTCGCCGGGAACCGGACCGGACCTTCCGGCGACCTGCATGGCGCACCCTCGCCCGTTCCTGGGCCGAGGGCACGTCGCATGGGATGAGGTCCGATGAGAAGTCTCTTCAAGCGCGCGCTCGTGACGCTGGCCGTCGCCACGGCCGCGGTCGCCGTCTCGGCGAGCGCGGCGTCCGCGCACGTCACGGTGAACCCGAGCCAGGCGGTGCAGGGCGGCTACACCAAGCTGACCTTCCGGGTGCCGAACGAGAAGGACTCGGCCACGACGACCAAGGTGGAGGTGGTCCTCCCGGTCGAGCTGCCCATCGGGCACATCTCGGTCAAGCCGGTGCCCGGCTGGACGGTGGCCACCGAGAAGACCAAGCTTCCCACGCCGGTGCAGGTGGGCGAGAGCACGATCACCGAGGCGGTCACGAAGATCATCTGGACCGCCGCCGGCGACGCCGCGATCAAGCCCGGCCAGTTCCAGGAGTTCGACGTGTCGGCCGGACCGCTGCCCCAGGCCGACCAGATCGTGTTCAAGGCGCTCCAGACCTACTCCGACGGCGACGTCGTCCGCTGGATCGAGGTCCCGGCGGACGGGAAGGCCGAGCCCGACCACCCGGCCCCGGTCCTCAAGCTCACCGGCAAGACCGCGGCCTCGCCGTCCGCCGCCACGGTCGCGGTCGCTTCTGACGACTCCGCCGACGCCGGCACCGGCCTCGCCGTCGCGGCCCTGGTCGTGGCCGCCCTGGCCGCGGTCTTCGCCGGGCTCGCCTGGCGCCGCCGGCCCTCGGGAAACTGACGAAGATCGCTGCGGTACGCCTGCCCGCCGCCTGCCGCCCGGCTGAACGCACCACCGGACGGATCGGGCGGCGGGCCACGAAACGGGCAGCCGATTGACCGACCTTTGCGGCTCTCGTGAGGTTGACCAGGTCGTTCCTTGAGGTTTCGCGGCCAGCTTCGACGGCTCACCGATCGCGAGGAGGCGAAGAACATGGTGAAGCTCTCGAAGAAGATGATGGTGACGCTGGGAGCGTCGGGCGTACTGGCGCTCGGCATCGCGGCCCCGGTCGCCGCGTGGGCGGCCGACGGAACCCCCAAGCCGACCGGCTCGGCGTCGTCGTCGACCCAGTCCAGCAAGCCGAAGCCCCCGGAGCACGGCAAGTCCGGTGTGGACCGCACCGCGAAGCTCAAGGAGCGGCTCGACGCCGCCGTGAAGGCCGGCAAGCTGACCCAGGCCGAGGCCGACGCCGTCCTCAAGGCGGGCAAGCTCGGCCTGCTCGGCGGCCACCCCGGCACCCCGCCCTCCGGCGCCCCGTCCACCCCCACCAAATAGCCCCCCGCCCCCACCCCCACCCCACCCTCCGCCCCCCACCCCCACCCCCGACAGCCCCGTTGATCATGGAGTTAACCGTGGCCTCGACGGTGTGTGGAGGGTGGTAACTCCATGATAAACGGGACGGGACGGGGCG